>JAUXJL010000011.1 GCA_030624805.1 Acidimicrobiia bacterium | reverse complement strand
ACGTACGGCAACGTTGACCGGGTACAACTGCTCACGAAGCATCTGCCGGCGGGAAACAGCTTCGTGGAGAGCGATCGTTTCGAAATCGAGGGCTGGACTGTTGGAATCATGGGCGGTGGAGTGAAATCCCGGTTGAACGTACCCGGTGAGCTGGACGATGCAGAGATGCAGGGTCGGCTCGAGCGCCTTGGCCCGGTCGACATTCTCTGCACACACGTGGCACCGGCAGTGCCGGCCCTGGAGCGGGATGTCGTCGGAGGTATGTCGAAAGGTTCGCCGGCGGTGCTCGGCTATATCGAGCAACACCAGCCGTTATTCCACTACTTCGGCGACGTGCATCAACCACAAGCAACTCAATGGTGGGTGGGAAGCACTCTGTGCCGCAATGTCGGGTACTTCCGGGCGACCGGACGAGGAGTCCACCAGCCGGCGTCCTGAAAGCGGCAGCACCACTAGCCTTTGGTGACGGATGAGTGCGAGGAGCACCATGGCTGAGGGCACGGTACAGACAATCCAGGTGGAGGCACCGGCTCAGGTGGTGTTCGACGTAGCCGCCCATGTGGAGCGATACCCCGAGTGGGCGACCGCCGTCCGGGAAACAGAGGTTCTCGAGGTCAACGAGGACGGGACTCCCGCCCGTGCCCGCCTCATCGTTGACGGCATGATCCGCACTATCACCTATGTCCTCAACTACACCTACGACGGCATCGCCCGTATTGAATGGACGGCCGAGCCGGGAGACGATATCGCTGAAATGGACGGCCGGTACGAGTTCTACGACCTCGACGACGGCGGAACCGAAGTGGTGTACGCCCTCAGGGTTGAGCCGAACTTCAAGGTGCCCGGACTGCTGCGTCGGCAGGCTGAAAAGCAGATTGTTGGCACCGCGTTGCGTGGCCTGCGCGACCGGGCCGAGGAGCTGGCTTCGGCCTCTGACTGATGCGGGTCCTACTGATAACCGGCAAGGGGGGTGTCGGTAAGACAACCGTGGCGGCGGCCACGGCCTTAAAAGCGGCCGACCTTGGTTACCGGACGCTGGTGATGTCGACCGACCCTGCCCACAGCCTGGCGGATGCATTTGACATGGAGCTGGGGGACGAGCCAGAAACCGTGTCCGACAATCTGGTCGCTCAACAGATCGACTCGCAGCTTCGGCTCGAGCAGTATTGGGGCGAGGTGCGCGAGTACCTGACAGACCTCTTCGACTGGAGCGGGTTGCGGGGCATTGAGGCCGAAGAGCTATCGGTGTTTCCGGGCATGGATGAGCTGTTCGCGCTCGCCGACGTCAAGGATCACGCGGTTTCAGGGGACTACGACCTGCTAGTGGTTGATTGTGCCCCCACCGCCGAGACGCTCCGACTCCTGTCGCTTCCGGAGATCCTCGGCTGGTATATGGACAAGATCTTCCCGGTCGAACGCAAAGTGGTGAGGGCGATGCGGCCCGTGCTGAGCCGGGTGGTTTCGATGCCGATTGCCGGAGATGACGTTTTCGACGCCGCCGAGGGGTTTTACGGCCGCATCCAGGGTGTGCGCGACATCCTGACCAATCCGTTCGTGACCAGTGCGCGGCTGGTCCTCAACCCCGAGAAGATGGTCATCAACGAAGCCCGCCGTACCTATACCTACCTCGGGCTGTTCGGATATGCCGTGGACGGTGTGGTGGTCAATCGGGTCCTGCCAGATGCCATCACGGATCCCTACTTCAAACGCTGGCAGGAGGTCCAGGCCGACTACCTCGTTGATATCGAAGAGGGCTTCGCCGATGTTGACATTCGGCAGTTGCGGCTGTTCGACGAGGAGATGGTTGGAGTGGACAAGCTGCGGTTATTGGGCGACGAGTTGTATGGCGACATCGACCCGGCCTCTCGCTTGTCGGATACCGAGCCGTTCCAGGTGCTCGATGACGGAGACGATGTGATCCTCGCCATCACCGTTCCCTTCGCCGAAAAGGGAGACGTGGATGTCCTACGGCACGGCGAGGAGCTCATCATCACCGTCGGGTCATACCGTCGAGCTTTCATCCTTCCCGACTCCCTCCGCCGCCGCGAGGTTCGGCGGGCCAAGCTGGAAGACGGCGTCCTGCGAGTGAGCTTTGGAAAGCCATCATGAGCCCGGAAGAAGAAGAAGAGCGGATCAAGCGGGCGGCTCAGCGGGCCGGTTATCACCTCGTAAAGGCGGCTTCTGAGGTTCTGGCTGCCATCGGGGTGGTACTCGAAGAGCTGCGTGGCCCCGATGATGGTGAGCAGGGCTCGCCGATCGTCCGCATCGACATCGAATAGGCCTGTCTAATGCCGGACGACATCGTAGAAGTGGCTCGATTCTTCAACATCATCGAAGGCGAAGTGGCCTGCGCCCGGCTTCGATCCGAGAAGATCAAGGCCTACCTCAAGACCGACAATGCCGGCGGCATCCACCCCGAGCTCAATTTCACCCGCGGGGTGAGGCTCATGGTGCTGGCTGACGACGAGGACCTCGCCCGCCAGCTTCTCGAAGTGGAATGATGTCGGTGCTCGCTATTCTGTCTGCCTCATGACCGACCCATCGGCCCCCAGATCCAACCCTGCCGTCCAAAAGGCCATTGCCGCCGGACCGAACCTCATCAAGCTCGGATACCGGTTATTGCGAGATCCACGGGTTCCGATCAAACACAAAGCTTTCCTGGTCGGAGCGCTTGCCTACCTGGTGGCTCCGGTCGATGTCATTCCAGACTTCATCCCATTGATCGGGCGAGCCGACGACTTGCTCATCCTGGCCTTCGCGCTCAATTCTCTGTTCGAGGTGGCCGGGGAAGCCATCGTCCAGGAACACTGGGACGGCACCGGCGACGTGCTCGAGATTGTCACCGGTGTCATCGAATGGGGAGCCTCGCTCGTGCCGTGGCCGGTGCGGCGGGTCGTGAAGCGGCTCTTGAGCAGGGTCTGATGTCGCTCCATTTGGAGGATGTCCCGCTACCTTGACGGTATGGAATTTCGCCGGATATCCAACCTGCCGCCATATGTTTTTGGCGAGGTCAATCAGCTGAAGTTGCAGGCTCGCCGGGCAGGCGAGGACATCGTCGATCTTGGCTTCGGCAACCCCGACATCCCCTCACCCCCGGCGGTAGTCGAGAAGCTGGTCGAGGCAGCCCGCCAGGAAAAAAACCATCGGTATTCGGCGTCGCGGGGTATACCCAACCTCCGCAAGGCGATTGCGGACCGGTATCAGCGTCGCTTCGGATTGACTCTCGATCCCGAAACTGAGGCCATCACCACAATCGGCGCCAAAGAAGGTCTGGCCCATCTCATGTGGACCTTGGTACAGCCCGGCGACGTTGCCCTCGTGCCCGAGCCCTCCTATCCCATCCACATCTATGCACCGGCGCTGGCCGGAGCGGAGGTCCGCACCGTCCAGCTCAGTCTCGATGCTGATTTCTTTGAGCGGCTCCGGGAAGAATTCGCCCAGACCTGGCCCCGCCCTCGGGTGATCCTCACGTCCTTTCCGCACAACCCGACGACGGCCGTGGTCGAATTGGAGTTCTTCGAGCGTCTTGTCGCCTTCGCCCACACCCATGACGTGTTCCTCGTAAACGACTTCGCATACGCCGACGTGCACTTCGACGGCTATGTCCCGCCCTCTCTGCTCCAGGTTCCCGGCGCCAAAGAGGTTGGCGTCGAGCTCTACACGCTCACCAAGGGTCACTCGATGGCCGGGTGGCGGGTCGGTTTCGTAGTTGGCAATCCCGAAGCTGTCGCCGCCCTCGCCAAGCTCAAGTCCTATCTCGACTACGGCACCTTTCAGCCGATACAGATCGCCTCGATCATCGCCCTCAATGAGGAGGACGAATACCCGGCAACCGTGTCGGCCATCTACAAGAAGCGCCGCGATGTGCTTGTCGACGGCCTCAACCGGGCGGGGTGGAAGGTGGAGAAACCGTCCGCCACCATGTTCGTATGGGCTGAGATCCCCGGCCCCTACGCCGACATGGGGTCACTCGAATTCACCAAGTATCTGTTGCGGGAAGCCAAGGTGGCAGTGAGCCCCGGCATCGGTTTCGGGCCGAGCGGTGAGGGCCACGTCCGTTTCGCCCTGGTTGAAAACGAACACCGAACCGCTCAGGCAGTCAAGGGAATTCGCAAAGCGCTCGGCAAGCTGTAGGGCGTCTTTCTGGCGGCCGAAGACTCCTACCCTCTCGCCAGTGGAAAATAGGCCTGGTTGGCGTAATCCATCAGCATCCGGTGGGTGGAGAACTGGAAGACCGAGCCGGCAATGGCTTCCTTCATCATTTTGACCCAGCTCTTGGGGACTCCATCGCCATCGCGGTCGTAGAACAGTGGAACAACTTGCTCCTCGAGCAGCTCGTAGAGCCCGGCGGCATCGGAGTCATCGCTATGGGCTTCGAGCCCGTCGGGGCCAAACGTCCAGCCGTTTTGACCGCTCACCGCCCCTTCTGCCCACCAGCCATCTGGGACGCTCAGGTTGAGTCCGCCATTGAGAGCCGACTTCATACCCGAGGTGCCGCTCGCCTCCTTGGGAGGAACCGGGCTGTTGAGCCACACGTCGCAGCCGCCGGTCAACAAACGCCCGACCGCCATGTCGTAGTCCTCAACGAAGAAGAGGTGACCCCGGAACTCGGGCCGCTGCGACAGTTCGACAACCCGGCGGATCAGGTCCTGGCCGCCCGCATCTGCGGGATGTGCCTTCCCGGCGAACACGAATTGCACCGGTCGCTCGGCGTGGGTCATGATGGCTTGCAGGCGTGGAAGGTCCTGCAGTAGCAGCGTGGCGCGCTTGTAGGTGGCAAATCGGCGGGCAAATCCGATGGTGAGTCGATCCGCGGGGAGCATGCTTCGCACCTCCCTGAGCACGTCTGGGCCGGCACCGTGCCGGCTGAACTCGGAGCGCAGCCGGCGTCGCACTTGGCGGGTCATGGCGTTCTTCTGGGATAGGTGGGCATGCCACAGCTCGTCGTCTGGAATATCACGAATCGCCGTCCACGGTTCAGGTTTCGTGAGGGCGCTCGGCCAGTCGCTTCCGATTGTCTCACTGAACAAGCGCTCGATGGAATGGCCAACCCAGGTCGGTACGTGGACCCCATTTGTCACGCCTACCGCGGGGCCGCCAATCAGATGGCTCCATTGGGCCGACGCCACTTCGCCATGGCGTTGGCTGACCCCGTTGACGAACGATGCAAAGCGGATGGCGAGCGCACCCATGTCAAACGCCCCGTCGTCCTGCTCGCCGGCTCGTCCGAGCGAGGCGATGGTTCCCGCCTCGATTTCGGGGAACAGGTAGTCGGTGTAACGCAGTACGGAGCCGAGGTCGAATCGTTCGTTGCCTGCCGGGACCGGGGTGTGGAGTGTGAACAAAGTACGGGCCTTGACGACGAGATGGGCCTCATCGAAGGTATGGCCCTCCCGAACCTTGGTGGCAGTGCGCTCGAGCACGCTGAAGGCCGCGTGACCCTCGTTCACATGCCAAACGGCAGGCTCGATCCCAAGCTTGGCGAGCACCTGGACGGCACCTACGCCCAGCACGAGCTCCTGGGCAAGCCGCATATCGCGGCCCCGTACATACAAATGGTGGGTGATGGTGCGGTCGGCCGGGTCATTCTCCGGGACGTCGGTATCGAGCATGATGAGAGGAACCCGGCCAACCTGGAGCTTCCAGGCCGCTGCCATCACGTTACGGCCGGGGAAGGTCAGTTCCACTTGCAGCTGCGAGCCGCCCCGTCCGATGATCGGATGGATTGGCCGGCGCGACAGGTCGAGGGCGGGGTAGTAGTGCTGCTGGTCGCCGACCGGGTCGACTGCCTGGCGGAAGTAGCCCCGCCGGTAGAGCAAGCCAACCGCCACCATCGGAATGCCCAGATCCGAGGCGGTCTTGAGGTGGTCACCCGCCAGCACTCCAAGGCCTCCCGAGTAGAAAGGCAGCCTTGTTTGAAGGCCGTACTCGGTGCAGAGATAGGCGACCGGCTCAGACAGCCCTGGTTCTGTCCGCGCAGCCCAGGTGTCCTCGGAAGCCATGTAGGAATCGAAGCGCCGCACCACGTTGCTGTATGACTCCATAAATCGGGCATCATCGCTGAGCGTTTCCCAGGTGGCAGGTTCGATACCTTGTAGAAACGAGATGGGATTGAGCACGGTGTGCCAACGCTGAGCATCGATGCGCGACCAGAGCTCGCTTGCCTCGTCATCCCATGACCACCACACATTGTTGGCGATGTCGTATAGACGATGGAGTTCTTCCGGCAGTGCGATTTGAGCTCCAGGAATCTCTGGAATCTTGACGAGCATCAACCAAACCTCGGTAGGTGCAAGCAGCGACTTTAGGCGCGGAGCTGCGGAGGAACGAACCTGCCCCTACCATCACCCGGTGTACGAGAGTGCTGCGGCGTAACCCACAGCCGCTCAAGGGAGTCTGATCCCCGTGACGTTCGCCATTCTGTTCCCCGGCCAGGGCAGTCAGCAGGTCGGCATGGGCGCCGACCTGTTCGACAAACGTCCCGGCCTGCTCGGACCGTCCGCCGACGACATACTTGGATGGTCGCTGCGGGACGTATGCCTCAACGGTCCCGAGGAGGAGTTGGTCCGGACCGATCGATTGCAGCCGGCCCTCTATGCGCTTTCCTACGCGCTTTGGGACGAGATCTCACCCCGGGTGCAGGCTCCCGCAGCCACCGCCGGTCACTCGCTTGGGGAGTACAACGCCCTGGCGGCAGCCGGGGTGTTCGATTTCGCCACCGGCCTCCAATTGGTGGCAGCCCGCGGGCGGGCGATGGCCGTCGCCGCTACCAATGAGAAGAGCGCGATGGTTGCCGTGCTCGGCATCGACGACGATGCCGCCCAGGAGGCCGCCGGCGTGCGGCGCTCACATGGCGGCCGGTTGTGGGTGGCCAACTTCAATGGTCCGGGCCAGGTGGTTTTTGCCGGTGGGATCCATGATCTCGAATGGCTCACAGATCACGCCGCCGACTTTGGAGCACGGCGGATCGTTCCACTCAAAGTGGCCGGGGCGTTCCATTCGCCTTTCATGGAGCCCGCCGTCGCCCCACTGGCCGAAGCTCTCGAGTTAGTTGATTTTGGTCGGCCCTCGATGCCGGTTTGGACCAACCTCACCGGCAGGCCGGTAGACGATCACCGGGCCGCCCTGCTCGAACAGGTAGTGGCCCCGGTCCGGTTTACCCAGACGCTGGCCGGGATGGGCGATGCCGGGATCACCAACTTCCTTCACGTTGGCCCGGGGAGCATCACTGCCACGATCGCGAAGCGGACCGTTGCCGATTCAGAGGTTCGTCACGTAAGCCACTTAGCCGGCATCGACGAAGTCGTTGCCTGGATTGGCTCACTCGTACAATGAACGCCGAAAGGATGTCGTGACAAACTCATTGATCACGGGGTGGGGGAAGTGTCTTCCTCCAACCGTGCTCACGAATCACGATCTCGAGTCGCTCGTCGATACAAACGACGAATGGATTACCGCGAGGACGGGGATCAAGGAGCGGCGAATCAGCCATGTCGGCACAGCCGACCTCGCCACCGTGGCCGGCAAGCGGGCGCTGGCTGCGGCCGGGCTCCCGCCGGCCGATGTAGACCTCGTGAGTGTGGCCACCTGCACGCCAGACATGCTCCTTCCATCCGCAGCCTCGCTGGTCCAGGATGCGCTCGGCGCTACAAACGCCGGCGCGGTAGACCAGAACGCAGCGTGTTCGGGATTTCTCTACAGCCTCATCATGGCTTCGGGAATGGTCGACGGCGGCGTCATTGACACGGCTCTGGTCATCGGCTCAGAGCGACTCACATACTTGATTGACTTCACGGATCGAGGAACCGCGGTGCTGTTTGGCGACGGCGCCGGAGCCGTTGTTGTGCAGGCAACCGATGAGCCTGGTGGGTTGAAGGCCTCAGAACTTGGCTCGGACGGAGCCGTCGCCGACATCCTGTGGGCGCCGGGCAGCGGAACCGGGGTCAACCGGATGGAGCTCGAAAAGGATCATCGCCTTCAAGCCATTGCCATGAATGGGCCCGAGGTGTTCAAGCGGGCTGTCACCGCTATGGGTCACTCGTCAACCCGAGTGGTGAAAGAGGCCGGCTGGGCGCTCGAGGACGTCGATCTCCTCATCCCCCACCAGGCAAACGTCCGCATCATCGATGCAACAGCCCGGCGCCTCAAACTCGACCCGGCCAAGGTTTTTGTGAATATCGAGTCCTATGGCAATACCTCGGCTGCCACGATCCCGATCGCTCTTACAGAGGCCCTCGAGGCCCGCCGGGTGAAACCGGGCGCCAAGATCGTCTTCGCCGCCTTCGGCGCCGGACTGAGCTGGGCGGCTGCTGCTTACGAGTTCGGGTCACGGACTGAGCCGCTCGGCGAAAGCGACGCAGAGCTTCCTCCCACCGACGGTGATGTCATGAGACTTTTGGCCGACAATTTCGCCTACTACGGCGGCGGGCCCGGCTCATGACCTCGCGGGTGGCGATCGTAACCGGTGCCTCTCGAGGCATCGGCAAGGCAGCTGCCATGTGTCTCGCAGCCAATGGCCATCGAGTAGCCGTCAACTATGTGCGAGCCAAGGACGAAGCGCAATCGGTGGTCGAGGCGATTCACACCGACGGGGGAGAGGCGATCGCGGTCGGTGCCGACGTCGGGACCGAAGCAGGTGTAGCCGAGTTGTTTGCAACGGCGGGGGAAACCTTCGGCCCGGTGGAAATTCTCGTCAACAACGCCGGAGTGGTGCGCGACAACCTCCTACTACGGATGTCGACCGAGGATTGGGACGATGTGCTCGCAATCAACCTGCGCTCGGTCTTCCTGTGCACGAAGGCGGCGCTCAGGCCGATGCTCAAAGGACGTTGGGGGCGAGTTGTATCGATCACGTCGGTGTCGGGGTTGGGCGGAAACCCGGGCCAGGCCAACTACGCGGCCGCCAAGGCCGGAATCGTGGGATTCACCAAATCGGTTGCCAAAGAGGTTGGGTCTCGAGGGATCACGGTCAACGCCGTTGCTCCCGGATTCGTAGACACGGATATGACAGAGGGAATTGACGAGGCCACCCGGGAGTTGGTACGGGGGCAGATCACACTCGGGCGCTTTGGGACTCCCGAAGAGATTTCCGCTGCGGTTGGCTATCTTGCTTCCGAGGAAGCGGCGTACGTAACCGGACAAGTGCTGGTCGTCGATGGCGGCCTCGCAATCTAGGAGGAGAGATTCGTGGACCGTGGAGAAGTAGAGAAGAAACTGACCGGCTTGCTGGTCGATGAGCTCGGCGTCGAAGCCGATCGCATCACTATGGAGGCGACCTTCGAGGAGGACCTCGAGATCGACTCGCTCGGTGTCGTGGAGCTCCTGATGGCTCTCGAGGACAACTTCGACGTAAAGATCCCGGACGAGGAAGCAGAGAAGATCGGCAATGTCGGCCAGGCCGTCGACTTGGTGATTTCCAAACTCGAGGGCTGACATGCGGCGGGTACTCGTAACCGGGCTCGGAACCGTCAACCCGATCGGCCGGGATGTGGACAGCTTCTGGAAGAACGCCCTGAGCGGCGTCACCACTGTTGGCCCAATCTCAGCGTTCGATGCCTCGCACCTCAAGGTGACGTTCGCGGCGGAGGTTCCCGACTTCGATCCCGAGGAGTATCTGGAACGCAAGGACGCCCGCCGCATGGACCGCTATGCCCAATTGTTTTGGGCTGCCACCTCACAGGCGATGGAAGACAGCGGGCTCGACCTTACGAGCGACCAGGCAACGGCGGTACGAGCCGGTGTTGCCGTTGGGTCGGGCATCGGTGGGGTCATCTCATTCCAGGAGCAGCTCGACGTCATGCGAGACAAGGGTGCCGACCGGATCAGTCCGTTCGCCATCCCCCAAATCATTTCAAACATGGCGGCCGGTCTCGCTTCGATTTCCTTCAACTTGCTCGGCCCCAATACCGCGACGGTGACCGCTTGTGCAGCCTCTGCGAACGCGGTAGGCGATGCCGCGGCCGTCATCCGGCGTGGGGACGCCGACATCATGGTGGCGGGCGGGGCCGAGGCTCCGGTGTGTGAGTTCGCCGTGGCCGGGTTTGCCAATACCCGGGCCCTGAGCACCCGCAACGAGGATCCTCAGCGAGCTTCTCGTCCCTTCGACGCCGATCGCGACGGATTCGTGATGGCTGAAGGGGCAGCCGTCCTCATCCTCGAGGAACGTGAACGCGCCCTCGCCCGGGGGGCAAACGTATACGGGGAGTTCACCGGGTACGGCATGTCCGCCGACGCCTATCACATGACCCTGCCACGGCCGGGCGGAATGGGTGCGGCCCGTGCGATGCAAGCGGCCCTCGACGATGCCGGACTGGAGTCGGGTGCCATCGACTACATCAACGCCCACGGCACCTCAACGGCTGCCAATGACACGACGGAAACGGCCGCCATCAAGCTTGTGTTTGGTGAGGACGGGGCTCGTCAGATACCCATTTCCTCGACCAAGTCGATGACCGGGCATCTGCTCGGGGGTGCCGGTGCCCTTGAATCGCTCGCATGCCTGCTCGCCATTCGCGATGGAGTTCTTCCTCCAACCATCAACTACGAGACCCCGGATCCCGAATGCGACCTCGACTACGTGCCAAATGAGGCCCGCTCAGTAGCCATCAACACCGCGATGACCAACTCGTTCGGCTTCGGGGGCCACAACGTTTCGCTCACCTTCTCCCGCCACGAGTAGCGGCGGTCCGCGGCCGATGTCTGTCTTTCTGGTTCGTCACGGCGAGGTCGAAAACCCCGATCGGGTCGTATATTCCGACATGCCGGGCTTTGGCCTCAGCTCGCGGGGACGGGAGGAGGCTGCGGCCGCCGCCGAGTATCTGGCCGGTCAGTCGGTCGCGGCTATCTATGCATCCCCTCTCGAACGGGCCCAGGAGACCGCCGCCTTCATCTCGGAGCGGTGCGGCGTTCCCGTAACAACGCGAGACGATCTCACCGAATGGCTCGCCGCGAGGCGCTGGAAAGGAGTGACGTGGGAGGACTTGCCCACCGCCTTTCCTGGTGAGCTCGAGGCCTACCTCGAACATCCCGCCGACCTTCCGTTCGCTGAGGAGTCAATCGCCGAGCTCGGCGCCCGCATCGTATCTGCCGTCTATGAAGTAACCGCCGCTCATACAGGGGAGAATGTCGTCGTGGTAAGCCACCAGGATCCCATTCAGGCCGGCCGCCTTGTGCTGCGGGGGCTTCCGCTGGCCGGGCTCCACCTCAACCGGCCCGGCCATTGCGACGTTTTGACCCTCGAAACTGGCGACCCGTGGTTGGAAGTGGGCCACTGGGTCCCCGACATAGAGGGCCATCCGCCTCCTGAGTGGCCTCCGGTGAAGTCCCCTTCGCCCGGCTGAGCCGCCCGGGCTGAGGCGTTCAGGCCATAGTCGCACCATACTTCGGAGATGGGATTTATCGCCGCAGGTTCTGTGCTCGTTTCGGGTGCCGTGTGGGCGCTTGTGCTCGTCGGTTGGCCGGAGCCATTTGAGCCAGGTTCGGCGGCGCTCATGGCGGTGTCGGTGGTGATCGCGGCGGCCACCGCCTGCCTCGGCCTGGTTCTAGCGAGGGGCCGGTGGGCTCGGTGGCTTGCCGCCGGCGTGCTCGTAGGACAGTTTGCTCTCGCAGTCATCATGGGGCTTGATGTCTGGACCGGGATCGCTCTCTCCGTCACCGTGGTGACCGGCGGGTTCGTGGCCGGTCCGTGGCTGGATGCCTTCCTGCGGCAGCTTCCGCCTGCGGATCCGTTGCCGGGGGCGGCGGTTGCCCTGGCCATCGTTCTTTTGTTTGTCCCGGCAGCTCTGGCCACGGCCGCTCCCGGCGGAGTCGGCTTGCTGCACTGGGTCGCCGGCCTCGGTGCCCTCATCACCGGTTGGGCTTTCGCTCGAGCGCTGGTGGTCGGGTTGTGGAGCGCCCGGGTGCTGATTCCGCTGTTGATCGTCGGGGCCGCGTTTGATTCGCCAACTGCTGGAACGGTCGGTGCAGTGGCTGTGGCGGGGGTGGTGGCCGCTCTTGCCTGGATGCCCGGGACGGCTCGAGCGGTCAGCCCGCTGGTGTCGGCGGCGACCGGTGTAGCTGTTCCCCCTGAGCTCGTGCCTGCCGACTTGCTGGCCAGGGCGGGATACGATGATCGCGGCCGGCCTGTAAGACGGCCCCCGACATGACCCAATCCGAGCCAACAACCCGCCGACTTCCCAACCCGTGGGTGGCGTTCCCCGTCTTGGCCGCGAGCGCGGTTGGCTGGTTCGTTGGCAGCCGGGTCGCCCGGCTCTCATGCGAGCCTGCCTCGTGTACCGGGAGTGAGGTGTTGTGGGGTTTGAGTGGGGCACTGGTGGGTTTCATCGGTGTTCTGGTGGTTTCAGTGCTCGTCGTGCGGTCACTTGCCGAATGGGCGGCCCTGTCCGCAGACGAACGTCGCCAGCCACCGGATGACTAGCCGCTACGGTGAGGCAATGGTGGAGCCATCAGCGTTTCCCGAGCCAATACTGCATGTCGACATGGACGCCTTCTTTGTCGAAGTGGAACGCCTGCAAGATGCCACGCTCCAGGGTGTTCCGGTGGTGGTGGGCGGCCTTGGCAATCGTGGGGTAGTGGCGGCGGCGAGCTATGAGGCACGGGCCTATGGCGTCCACAGCGCCATGCCTGTTGTGCAGGCTCGGCGGCTTTGCCCACACGCCCGTTTCGTGCCTCCCGACCACCGGCGGTACCGGGCGGTATCCGAGGAGGTTTTCGCCATCTTCCGGTCGTTTACCCCGCGGGTGGAGGGTTTATCGGTTGACGAGGCGTTTCTCGATGTCAGTGGCTTGAGACGTCACTATCCCTCATCCGCGGCAGTTGGGATCCAGGTACGAGCCTCAATCCAGGATCAGCTAAGCCTGCCTGCCTCGGTGGGAGTTGCCACCAATAAGTTCCTTGCCAAGTTGGCTTCCGAGGAAGCCAAGCCAGACGGCCTCCTGACGGTGGCAGCCGGCCGGGAGCTCGATTTCCTGCACCCACTCGAGGTTCGACGGATGTGGGGTGTTGGGGAGGCGACGTACGCAACACTCGAGGGCCTTGGTGTGAATACGATCGGAGACCTGGCGCGGGTTCCGCAATCGACCCTCGAACAGCGGCTCGGCCGGTCCCTCGGCCAACACCTGTACCGGCTCGCCCTGGGCGAGGACGATCGCCCGGTGGAGCCCGACGGCGAGACCAAGTCGGTGTCGTCCGAGCAGACCTTTGAATCGGATCTCACGGCCCCAGATGTGATCGAAACTGAGTTGCTTCGACAGTGCGAGCGGGTTGGGTCACGCCTGCGTCGGGCCGGTCTGGCGGGCCGAACTGTCACGGTCAAGCTTCGCTATTCAGACTTCACCACCATCACCCGCAGCCACTCATTTGCCTCCGGGGTTGACGTAACCCACGATATTTACGAAGCTGTTCGGGACCTGGTGGGTCGCGTGGATCTCGGGCGAGCCGTCCGTTTGCTCGGGGTCGGTGTCACGTCACTCGAGTCGGCGGGAGGGCCCCGCCAGCTCGGCCTGAAGCGCCCGGCGGCCTGGGATGACGTGAGCGCGGCGGTTGATGAGGTGCGAGCCAGGTTCGGGGACGGGGCGGTCGCGCCGGCTCGGCTGGTGCCTCCGCCGAGCTCGTCTGAATAGAGTTGGAGGAATGGTCCAGGAGCGCCGAGGGTTCCTAGGTAGGAGTGTCGGTATACTGCAGCACCGCAGCCCAATTGAGCCACAGGAGTAACCGTGCCGCTCAATGAAAAAGAACAGGAGATCCTTGACGAGATAGAGCGTCAGTTTCTTCAAGACGATCCCAAGCTCGCTAAGGCTGTTCGGACGGCTTCGGCGACAGACGTCTTCCGTCGGTCGTCTCAACGAACCATTGCCGGGTTCGTGGTTGGGCTGGCGCTCATGCTGTTCTTCTTTACCAGCAATACGCTCATTGCCATGATCGGCTTCGTCATCATGGTTGTCTCCGCCTCGATTTTCGTAATGGCTCTCCGCCGTCGCACAACCGGCGCTGGCTGGGCCCTCCTGAGCACGAATCCGTGGCTCGAACGGCTCCGATCCAAGTGGCGGCGCTAGCTCGCGCGTAGCTAGAGTGTGGCTCTCGCCCCGGCGAGACAAGGAGCGAGTGGACATTGGTCCATCGCACGATTCGGGCACATGCGGAGGGAATAGGGTTGGAAGGTTTCACGGCGCAGCAAGCCATCAAGTTGACCGGCTGTACCGCCCACCAACTCCGCTATTGGGATCGCGTCAACCTGGTCGTCCCGTCCCTCCAAACCACCGGCGGCAGGCCCGGCAAGCGTCGGTTGTATTCATTCAGAGACGTGGTTGCCCTTCGGGTCGTCAAGAGCTTGCTCGACAACGGAATGTCCCTCCAGCGGGTGAGGCGAGCATGGAACTACCTGCGGCGCACGGGAAACATGGACAAACATTTGTCCGAGGTGACGCTCGTCACCGACGGTGCAACCATTTACGCGGTGGATGACGAATCCCTGCTCGATGCACTGCGTGAGGGTCAGATGGCATTCTTTGGGGCCATCGACAAGATCGCTCGCTCGGTGGCCGAGGACGTCACCCGGTTCGAACTCGACCGTGAAAAGTTCTTGGAGACCCTGCGTGAAGTCGAAGACGACGTCATGCAGGAAGCCAGCGGCAACTAGAACTTCCTTCTGCTCGGCCCTAGCGGTGTCTGGCTCTTTTGATCCAATCAGGAAGCAGTGACCGGACGCGATAAGTGCGTCGCAATTTCTGCCAGCGTGACTCACGGGACCGTAACCGTTGTTCGGTGGCGGTCAGGCTGGCGGCCGCCGCCCGCTGGGAGTCGCCAGACAACTCCTCCCCTTTTCCGTACACCGACTCGCTGTATACCTCGGCTAACGGCTCCATGGCCGCGTCCGTCGAGACCGCCACCTCGAGGGGCGTATCCGCCCCGTTCATGCTGATTCCCGAATCGATGAGGCGGTCGACGATCTCGGCCCACGCAGCACCAACGTCACCCTCCTCGAGTCGTCTGAACCGGCGTCGCCGCCGGCGTCGTTTGAGGGCCGGCACGATGCTGACGGTTATGGCTGCCAACACTCCCCACACGACGGCCGGCCTCAGCCAGGTTGGGAGGGAAGAGCCGCCGCCGGCGTCCGTTGCTTCGCCGGCGAGGCCGGGAAAGCGGTCCGGGGTGTCGGCGTCTAGATCGGGGAACGGGCCGGCTCCGCCCGGACTGTCGCCGCCGGCCGCTCTCGCAGCCTCTTCGATCTCGTCGAAGTACCGGTCGAGGTCCGCAGACGTCAGGCCGGTCCGCTCGAAGGTGGTCGGGTTGACTCTGTCGCCCCGGGGAGTTGGATCGAACCGCACCCAGCCCTGGGCGGGGAGCCACACCTCGACCCAGGCGTGGGCGTTGCGGTCCCGCACCAGCACGGATCCGTCTGAGCGTGTCTCGCCCGGTGTGAACCCGAGCACGGTCCGGGTTGGGATATCCAGCAGGCGAGCCAACACACCCATCGACGCGGAGAACTGCTCGCAGTAGCCCGTGTGGTATCCGTCTGAGTTCGGGTTGACGAGCCAATCGACGATGCCGCTGTCTCGCTCGTTGGGAGGTATATTGATCGAATAGCGGAAACCGTCGGTGGCCGGCGCACCCTCAGGCGGCGTCGGGTTCCGGAAGTAGTGCTCGAGCGCCAGGGCTTTCTCGTAATCGGTCTCCAAACCGAACGTGATGTCCTGAGCCAGCCGACTAAGGAAGCCATTGGTGTCGAAACCACGCGGCAGCTGGAGGTATTGGTCGAGATCCGGTTGCTGTCGCGTGTCGGAGGGGGCAGGGACGGGTTGGAAGCGCCCGTCATCGGCCATAGCGGCAAAAAGCGGGGAAAGCCGGCCCCGGTCGTTGGCGGCCAGAACCGCGTTGTCGACCTTGGGAACGAGTGAATTTATCCGGTAGCTCATGCCGTTGCCCGTGACCCCGTCAATGTGAAGCGAACCATCGACGGGATCAACTCGGGTTGTGTTGGCCACGATGCGTTCTTCCGAGAAGACGCTGATGGGCGAGTACACGGCCGGCAGCCACGTGCTCGACAGGTCCCGGATAACAACGTCCTGGGTTATGTCGATGGTGGCGCCCCGAAACTCGAATTCGTCGGCCTCCCAGTTCGTTTCATCCAATTCTTCGAGTTTGTCTTCCGATGCGTACCACCAGTCGCCGTT
>JAUXJL010000248.1 GCA_030624805.1 Acidimicrobiia bacterium | reverse complement strand
GTGCGACGTGCAAGGTCGCACACTCAAGCCTCCCAACTCGGCTTCTGGAACCCAGGTGTGATCCACGTCGAGTGCAAGTTCGTTGGGAGGGAGCATCCGATCGGTCAATGCGTGCCTCGTGCGATTCCCTCAGGGTGGGCCGGTTTCGAGGATTACCCGGATGGTCATTGCCGCTGTCAACACCGAGATGGCGGCGTCCGGGCCGACCACTAGCAACCGCGAGCCGCCGAACACTGCATATGCGGCCAGCGCAAGTGGCACGGTATAGAGGCCGACAACAGGATCGACGCCCACGATCCCGGCATAGGCCAGCGCCGACGGGATGAGGACCGCCCACCCGGTGGCACCGGCCAACAGGTCACCGCCCAGCCAATCGCGTTGATAGCCGGGGAGCCACTCGAGGATCGGAAGGAAGCGCTTCACGGGGCGACAGCCTCTCCGGCCAGGGCTGATGTGTCAAATGCGACCTGGTCGTACCACCACAGTTTCCGGAAAAAGTCGGCCAGATGCCCGGTCGGAGCGTTGGCATCGACTCCGGCCTTCCTCCCAATCTCGGTCACCGACGCCTTCCCATCGATGGCTTGGTACAGGCGCTGCTCGGCGTCTGTGATAGGCAACACGAGGTCGGTGTAGGTGTGGCTCGGGTTTATCAAGACCGCAGCTGCACCGGGCGCCAGTCGCTCTTCCACTGCAATTGTGTCGGGAAGCCGGATCGGCACCGCCCGCAACCAGCCTCCCGCGTCGAAAGATGGTGGCCCCTTCCCGGGTGGATAATCGGACCGGTAGCCGATGAAACTGTGCCGGACCATCGTGCCCCGAAACAACTCCATCGCCGCAAACTGCTCGGGCTCGGGCAACGCCGCCAACGCCTCCGCATGCGGGGTGGCAGCAACGGCTCCGCACTGGGGCCGATAGGGCGCCTGGCGGTACCATCGCCCGAATACCAGCCCCCCTCGTTGGATGGTATCGAGCAGCTCCGGCACCGAATAACTGCGCTCCCGCGGGTTGAGCAGCGCGTCGGCAAACGCATCGACGCGCCGGAAGTCCGGCGAGTTTCGTAGCAGGTGAGCGAGAGGATGGCCATCCGGGACCTCGGCAAGCGTCTCGGCCAGATCCCGCACCTCCTCCTTTGAGGTGCTCGTACCGAGCATGCGCCCGTATTCCTGCATCATCTCCACACCAAACCGGCCGTAGCGCGCATACACCATGAGGTGCATGGCGCCGTCTGACCGAAGGACTCCTCGTAGCGCCCGCAGCCCGGCATCCGGATCGGCCAGATGGTGGAGGACCCCCGTGCACACCACAATGTCGAAACTCCGGTCGAGTTCGGCGACCCGCTCGATCGGCAACCGGTGCAGCTCCAGGTTGTCCAAGCTGTACCGGCGGCGGAGCTCCTCGCTGTGTCGCAGGCTTGTTTCGCTGACGTCGATTCCCACCACCGCAGCAGCAGGCCATCGCAGGGCGTGGAGGGCGGCTTGAGATGTGCCACACCCGGCCACCAGCAGGTCCGGGTTCTCCCGGAACGGTTGGGAGGGAAACAGCAGATGGTGCTCGGCGCGGCGCCGGCCCGGTTCGTTCCAACTATCCAGGTACGAGTCGAGATCGGTGACGGGCGGCGGATACGGGTACTGGTCGTAAAACCGTGTGATCGCATCCGCCTCAGGCTTTCTGTGGGGACTGTTGGAGGCACTTCCCATCGGCGTAACCTAGGGGCGCCAAGCAGGAGGTGCTCTTTCATTCTTCGCATCCTCTGTGGCGCGGGTGTCTGAGAAATCTCTTGCTATCCGCAGACTCAACCTGGGCGGGCACGCCGGCAGGATGCTCAAAATGGCGCATTTGAGAAACACAGCACTAGCTTGCGAGCGGCAAACATGGTGATGCGCTCATTGAGCCAAAGTGGGGAGGCAACGTAATGCGCCAGGCACGACCAAACAACGAAGCAGTTAGGCGGAACCTGATCAGGTCAGCCGAATGGCTCAACCCGGTCGCCGGCTCACCATCATCTGCGCTGGAAACCAGTGCCTACCTCAACTCCTTCGGGACATCTCTCATGCCTCGAACCTCCCAGCTACAGGGCGCCGCAGTCGGCTTCAATGTCATCGGCGCCCGCATCGTTTCCGGCATCGTGGAAGCGGCCACCAATGCCGTACTCCCGCCCGACACGCCACTGCCGCTCCGGCTGGCGTCGCGAGCGGTGGGCGTGGGCGCGGGCCGTGCGATCGCCTCCACCCCCGAAAAGGAGGGGGAAACAATGTGGCGTTCTGCCACCCGGTCGTCCGGCATGCTGCTCGAGGGTGCTGCCATCGGGGGTGCTATGTGGGACATTGGCAACTGGCTGCGTACCAGATACCCCTCCGACCGCTTCGCCCGTCCGGCGGCCATTTCGGCAGTGGCACTCGGTGGGGGGTTCTACTGGGCATCCCAGCGCCTTGCCCGGCGCCGAGAGGAGATCGAGCCCTGGCCCGTCCCCCAGACCAACACCATTCCCGCATCTCTGGCGACGGGACTTGTTGTGAGTAACGTCGGGAGAGTCACCGGCCTCGGTTTTCGTGCCAGCCGCAATGCCCTCATTCGGTGGGCGGGCCCGGGCTTCACCAAGAACGTGTTAGCCCGTGTCGCCAACGCCGGCCTGTGGGGAGCGGGCGTCAGCAGCCTCTACAACGCCGGCGTGGGCTACATCGGGCGGGCAAACGAGAAGATCGACCCCGGATATGCGGTACCGCCGACATCGCCGCTGGTGAGCGGCAGCCCTGAAAGTGTGCTGCCCTTCGCACAGTTGGGCCAGCAGGGCCGTCGGTACGTCACCGATGTTGCGACGCCGGACCTGATTGAGGAAGTGATGGGTGAGCCGGCTGCGGTGCATCCGATCCGCACCTACGTCGGCTTCAATAGCGAGCCGGTCTACCTGACAGGCCGGGCCGAGCTGGCGTTGACGGAACTCGAACGGACGGGGGCGTTTGATCGGGAATACCTACTCCTGGTTTCCCCGACCGGGACGGGCTGGATCGACCACACCATGATCGAAGCAGTCGAGTTCATGACCCGAGGCAACGTTGCGACCTGCACGATCCAATACGGCCGGTTCCCATCGTTTCTCTCGCTCCAGAAGGTATCGCTCGGTCGCCGGCAGTTCCGGCTGCTGCTCTACGGCATCCGCGCCCGCCTCCAGGAGCGACCGCCCGAGCGCCGTCCCAAGGTGCTCGTGTTCGGTGAGAGTCTCGGTGCCTGGGCCTCATCGGACGTCGTCATGTACCAGGGCATCGGCGGCTTCGACCACTACGGGGTCGATCGTGCACTGTGGTTCGGCCTCCCCGGCCTCGCCAAATGGTCTCGCAACGGTATGGCACAGGGGTCAAGCGACCTCGTCCCCGAGGGCACCGTCGGGGTGTTCGATCATCCCGACGAAATCGAGGCGCTGTCCGACGAGGAACGAGACCGCTTGCGGGCAGTGATTCTGTCACACGCCAACGATCCCATCGCGGCTGTGAACCCCGACATCGCCGTCAGGGAACCCGAGTGGCTAAAGGGCGACGAGCGCGGTCGGGGAGTTCCAGCCAGTATGCGGTGGATTCCGCTCGTGACCATGATCCAGACCGCCATCGACGCTGCGAACGCCATGGTCACTGTGCCGGGCGACTTCCACTCCTTCGGGCATGATTACCGGGCCGACACCGCTCGGATGGTGCACGCTGCCTATCACCTGCCGTCTGTCAGCGACGAGCAGATGGCGCGCATCGAGGAAGCCCTTCGCTCATTGGAGCTGGAGCGCTCCGAGCGCATTAAGGCCACGACGTC
>JAUXJL010000123.1 GCA_030624805.1 Acidimicrobiia bacterium | reverse complement strand
TCCGAGCCGCATCGAGACGCTCCTCGGCGCCGGCTGGGAGAACGAGCTTCCCGGCGATTCGGCCGGCGGTATCACAGCAGCCACGCACGACGGACACTTCTTGGCGGTGGGAGCAGTCGATGGCGGCGAAGCGGATGGCAGGCCGATGAGCGCGGCCTGGTTATCTGGCGACGGCCGCGAGTGGCTTCTGGTGGACCAGGTCACCGGCGACCCGACTGCTGTTCGATCAGTGGCGGGAGGTCCCGCCGGCTGGGCCTTCACATGGCATCAGTGCGCTCCCGGGTGCGGTCAAGAAATCTGGCTTTCGGCTGATGGCATCGAGTGGGATCGGCTCAAGATGATCAACAGCGCCAAAGCGGGCTCCTTTGTTGTGCCGTCTGGCATCTCTGTTGGTGCGACTGCGATTGTGTTGGCCGGCATTAGCTACGACACCTCTCCATACACTGGAGTCAACCCGGTAGTGCTGTGGGTCGGTTCGATCGGGTGATGGGGCGGGCATTGAGCGGGCATCGGGCCGCCACCCCGGTTTCCATCACGAGGCGGCCAAAACCGGGCCTCTGATCAGACACGCTGAGGTTGCACAAGGGCTACCAGCCGGTGGGTGCGTTCTCGGACCGGAGCAGTTCACCCTGCGCTATGGTCGAACCCGGCCCAGGAGGACTTAGATGAAACTGATCGACCCCACTCTGCTGCGTTCCCAGGCGTATGTGAACGGAGAGTGGATTGATGCTGAAGGCGGTGAGACCTTCGACGTCGTAGACCCGGGTACAGGCGAGATCGTCGGCCGCGTTGCCGATGTTGGTGTGGTAGAGACCCGGCGAGCCATCGAAGCCGCCGATGCGGCCCTCCCCGCCTGGCGAGCCCTCACGGCCAAACGGCGCTCGGACGTCCTCCGACACTGGTACGAACTGCTCATGGCGAACACGGAGGATCTTGCCCAGCTGATGACTCACGAGATGGGAAAGCCCATCAATGAGGCCCGAGGCGAGGCCGCCTTCGGTGCCTCCTTTGTGGAATGGTTCTCAGAGGAAGCGCGTCGGGCGTACGGCGAGATCATCCCTTCCCACGATCCCTCCAAGCGCATGATGGTCTTCAAGCAGCCAATCGGCGTGGTCGCCGCCATCACTCCCTGGAACTTTCCGCTGGCGATGATCACCCGCAAGGTTGCCCCGGCGCTGGCCGCAGGGTGCACAACAGTTGTGAAGCCGCCCGAGGACGCCCCTCTGACCGCCCTGGCAGCAGCCGAACTGGCGAGTCGGGCGGGGGTGCCGGCCGGTGTCTTCAACCTCCTGCCGACCAGCGAGCCTGCCCCGGTTGGAGAAGAGTTGACCACCAACCCGATCGTGCGCAAGCTCTCGTTCACCGGGTCGACGGCCACCGGCAAGCTGCTGATGGCCAAGGCGGCGGGTACCGTCAAGAACGTGTCGATGGAGCTGGGCGGCAACGCTCCGTTCCTGGTCTTCGACGACGCCGACCTCGATGCCGCCGTGGCGGGCGCCATAGCTTCTAAGTACCGGAACAACGGCCAAACCTGTATCTGCGCCAACCGGCTCTACGTGCAGGACAGCATCTACGACGAGTTCTCCAAGAAGTTCGCCGAGGCGGTGGCCGGCCTCAGGGTTGGTCCGGCCATCGACGAGTCAACCACGGTCGGCCCTCTCGTAAATGACAAGGCGCTCCAGAAAGTCGAGAGCCTGGTCGACGATGCGCTCTCCAAGGGTGCCAATGCATTAACCGGAGGCAAGCGCCACGCACTCGGCCGTACCTACTACGAAGTCACCGTCCTCACAGACGTCACACCCGAAATGCGGATTTCGGCGGAGGAGATATTCGGGCCGGTGGCGCCTCTCTACCGGTTCTCGACGGAAGAGGAGGGTGTTGCCCTCGCCAACGACACTCCATACGGGCTGGCTTCCTATTTCTTCGCCGGGGACATCGCCCGGATCTGGCGGGTCAGCGAAGGGCTCGAATACGGGATGGTGGGGGCCAACACCGGGCTCATCTCGGCCGTGACCAGCCCGTTCGGAGGAATGAAGGAATCGGGCATCGGGCGGGAGGGCTCCCATGAGGGAATGGCCGAGTACCTGGAAACGAAGTTCGTATGTATTGGCGGAATCTGAGCCGGCCCGCGACGGCGATGCCCTTTGTTGACATGATTACCATCAAATGACGTGGCGATAGAAGGTATGAACGCGTTCCTGGAGATGCGTCCCGCCGACTTCAATCAACTTCGGCATCAGGATGCGATCAGCTCCTATCTCGATGACTACGCCGCCGGCCGGTCTGGCACCGAGGGATGAGCGAAGGAGCGCTGGCCGGACTCAAGGTTGTCGACCTCAGCCGGGTCCTGGCCGGCCCGCTGTGCGCCATGCTGCTGGGGGATTCAGGTGCCGAGGTCATCAAAGTGGAACGGCCGGGTTCCGGAGATGACACTCGCAGCTGGGGCCCACCCTTTGTTGCCGGCGAGTCGGCCTACTACCTCTCCGTCAACCGAAACAAACGCAGCCTGGCGCTGGATCTGAGCTCGCAGCGGGGCAGGGAGGTCCTCACCCGACTGCTCGCTGATGCCGACGTCGTGATCGACAATTTCAAGCTCGGAACTCTCGAAGGCTGGGGATTCGACGACGGCTGGTTTTCCAAAAACGTGTCCCGGGCGATCCGCTGCACCATCTCCGGCTATGGATCGACCGGTCCCAAGGCCGGCAAGCCCGGATACGACTTCATCTTGCAGGCTGAAAGCGGCTTGATGGCGATTACCGGTGACTCGGAGGGGACACCGGCCAAACTCGGCGTGGCCATCGTCGACCTTTGCACCGGCATGATGGCGTCGATCGGCATCCTGTCGGCATTGGAGGCGCGACGGCGGACCGGCCGGGGACAGCACATCGAGATCTCCCTGCACGATACGGGATTGATCATGCTTGCCAACATCGCAAGCAACGTGCTGATCTCAGGAGACGAAGCCGGTCGATATGGCAACGCCCACCCCAACATCGTGCCGTATCGCACCTATCAGGCATCGGATGGCGAGCTGGTGGTGGCCGTGGGGAACGACGCTCAGTTCGGGGTGCTGGCGACCGCCCTCGGCCATTCCGAGTGGGCGACGGATCCCCGATTTACCAGCAACGCCGATCGGGTTGAAAACCGCCACGACATCGATCGGCTGATTGGTGACGTCATCCGCACACAAACCCGAGCCGAATGGGTGGAGGTGCTCGACCGGGTCGGAATCCCATCCGGGCCGATCAACCTGGTGTCTGAGGCGCTCGCCTCTGCCCAGACGACAGCTCGACAGATGATCACTGAGGTTGAGCATCCGACTGCCGGGCTACTGAGAATGCTCGGGCTTCCCATTCGGTTTTCTGAGACACCCGGCTCGGTCGACCGTCCTCCCCCCACCATCGGCCAGCACACTACGGAGATTCTCGGCGAGCTTGGATACTCGGACTCTGAGATCGCGGCGCTTGGCTCGCTGGGCTGACCGACAACGAAAGGACGCCTGCATGGCCCGTATACCCTTGATCACCTCTGTCGATGGCCTTGACCCGACCCAGACCGCAACCTTTGAATGGCTGCTGGAAAGCCGGGGCGAGATGCTCAGACCATTCGAGGTCCTCCTCCACCAACCCGACCTTGCCCGGGCAGCCGGGGAGCTCGGATCGACGGTCCGGTTCTCCACCAGCATCCCCGACACCGACCGGGAGCTCGTCATCCTCGCTACCGGCTTGGCTCACAAGTGCGCATACGTGTGGGACTCTCATCTCCCACTCGCTGAGGCCGCCGGGGTGCGTCCGGAGGCCATCGCGGCACTCACAGGAGATGGTGAGCTGACGCCCGACGAGGCCGAGCTGGTTGCCCTCGTCACCGGCCTGCGACAATCGAGCACCGCCGAGGACGCCTTGTTCTCGTCGCTTCAAGAAAGGTATGGGACGGCCGGGGTCATCGAGCTAACGATGACGGTCGGGTATTACACGATGCTCGGTTATACGATGAGCGCCTGCGGAGCGTGCTGAGCCGCCGGGTAGTGTTCCGCCGACACAAGGAGAGTCGAATGGGAACTTCGGATACAGGCTCGATCCCACCGGGAGTCGACCCGGACATTCTCGAGCGACTCGTCACTGTCGAAGCCGCCACGGTCCATCTCGACGCTATGCAACACGAGGCGACTATTCATTCCGATGACCGGACCGTCAGCTATTCGTTCCGCAGCGACGAGCCACCTCAACTTACCGGCCACGATGAACACCCCTACCCCCTTCACTACTTCGCCGCCTCGATCGGCTTGTGAATGCTTACCCAACTCGCCCGGTACGGGCAAATGCTGAAGGTCAATGTGAAGCAGGCCTCCTGCTCGGTCAAGGCCCACTGGACGAGCGAAGGATCGGTGTTCGCCGGCACGATCAGTTCGACCTGTCACTGGGTTGAGACCCACATCGAACTCGAATCGGATGACGACCCGGCCCGGGTGGCGGCCCTCGTCCGCAATGCCGAAGGTGGATGTTACGCCCAGTCGGCATTACAACAGCCGGTCCCCGTTACCGGCCGGGTTCTTCTCAACGGCCAGGATCTCGACTATGAGGCGTACCCTCGGAAAGTAGAGCGGAGATGAACGAGCGAACTCTCGGGAACAACGGCCCCTCTGTTGGGGCAATCGGGCTTGGAGGGATGGGTTTGAGTTCGACCTATCACGAGACCAACGACACCGAAGCGACTGAGGTAATCGAGCGGGCCGTTGAGCTCGGCATCGACCACTTCGACTCGGCAGATGCTTACGGGGCGGGACACAACGAGCGGCTGATCGGGAAGGCGCTGCGTCCCCATCGTGAGAACGTGTTTTTTGCAACCAAATTCGGTCAACGGCCCGGGGCAGAAGATGGGCGGACCATCAACGGCACTCCCGAGTATGTGCGAACGGCGTGTGATGCCAGTCTCGAGCGGCTCGGCTTCGAGGTGATTGACCTCTATTACCAGCACCGGGTCGACCCAGAGGTTCCTATCGAAGAAACGGTCGGAGCCATGAGTGAGCTGGTGGCGGCGGGCAAGGTGCGTTTCCTCGGTCTGTCGGAGGCGGCCCCCGACACGATCCGGCGGGCACACGCTACCTTCCCCATCACGGCGGTCCAGACCGAGTACTCGCTATGGACTCGTTTCGTCGAGGATGGGACCTTGCCGCTGTGCGATGAGCTCGGCATCGGCTTTGTTGCCTATGCGCCTCTCGGACGGGGCTTCCTATCGGGAACCGTCAAGGACCAGGAGGACCTCGACCCCGACGACCGTCGGAGGGCCCATCCGCGGTTTCAGCCCGATGCCATCAAACAAAACCAGGACTTTCTACAGGCCTTGCAGGACATCGGCGTGACCCACGGAGCTTCTCCTTCCCAAATAGCTCTGGCGTGGGTGATGGCACAACGCGACTACGTCGTGCCTATCCCATCCACCACCAAGCTGGCTCACCTCGAGGAGAACGTCGCCGCCGCCGAGATCGCTCTCACCCCGGATCAGCTCGATGCGCTCCGATCGGTTTTTGAGGCACAGGCGGTGGCCGGCGATCGATATCCGGCCGGCGCGGCCGCCAAACTCCAGAAGTAACCGTGCGCCATGTGGCCCGGCGCTAGGGCCGCGGGATCGGCAGGTACGTGATCGGCAGTTCTATGCGCAGTTCTTCGGGGGCGAAGCAGGCGATGTCGTTGCAAGCTTGATACCCCACCCGGAGCGCGAGGGTGGCATCGGCCGCGGCCTCAACAGAGAAGTAGAACGGAACCCGGACATCGACGGTTTCCTCAACGACAAAGAACTTCTCGGATAGCCCCTCGACCGTAAACGGCGCGCCGCTTGGGATTTCAGCATCTTCCACGATCAGTTCAGGGGCATCGTCGATGGCGACCGTCAGCGGGATGTAGCCCTTGCCGAGCGGGGGGACATATAGGTGGAGCCCGGCATCCACCTGCAGTCGGAGGTTGGCATAGAGCCGCTGACCAGGAAAGTACTCGGCCTGATCCAGCCAGGCTGCACCTTGCACCCCCGGAGCCGCATCGCTCCCCGATACTGCCGGCTCGGTCCCTTCGCCGAGGAGATCCTGGATCAGGGCCGTTCCGGAAGCCCGCAGCCGGTGGCTCCGCTCAAACTTCTTCTCGATCACTACTCCGTCTTCGTCGAGGAGGAAGGTGCCCGGGTAGGGAAGGTCACGATGTTGGTCATCCATCTCCTGGCCCCATGCGAGCCGTTCCCCCACGATGGTGTCGTTCAACATCCCAAGCCGTTTTATCTCCACACTTCCGACGTCGGCCAACAACGGATACGTCACATTCTGCTCGCTCGCGAAGCTCGCCCGCGTGTCTACCCGGTCGTAGCTGATGGCGAATACCGCGACGTCGTCGCGCCCGGCCACGTTGCGCTGCAGCTCGACCAGCTGCGCCCGG
>JAUXJL010000050.1 GCA_030624805.1 Acidimicrobiia bacterium | reverse complement strand
GCTGTGTAATGCCCAAACCGCCTAATTGGTCGAGCCGGGGAGGTCGCGCAGCGTATCAACGAATTCGCCGGCTGCCTGATCATCGAGCACCATGAAGGTCGCCTGGGACCGATGGTTCGTGTCGGCCTCGATCGCGTCCCTCAGTGCACGGCCCTCTATTGTCAACTCCGGCGGCTCAGCCGTGGCGAAACCCAACTCGACGAGCCGGCCCATCCCGTCGTGCGAAGCGTCCACGTCGCCACCATGCCACAGTTGCGTCATGGCCGTCATCGCCGGGGCGGTCAAGTCCCGGGACAGCCAAGCCTCGGCGTGATCGTGTTGGCGTATGTACCGCAGGGTCACCAGACATTGATGGAGACGGAGATACGGATCACTCGGCTGCGGCAGGGCACGGTGGACCACCGCCACCGTATGGTCGGCTGATGCTGCCAGACCAACCTCTCGTGCAAATCGGGTGGCGGTGGCCACCTCGTCGTCGTTGTCACCCCATACATCGGCCGCGACCTTGGATCGGGCAGCCAGCAACTCCTCCAACAGCTCGCGCATGACCGGTGTTGCAGCCAAGTAGGAGCCGTGCCGTTCGATGAGTTGTTTGTCTTCGAGCTCTTCGAGACGGCTGAGTACCCGCTCCGACGGCATGTACCGCATACGGAGCATTGCGAGCTCAGGGGAGAGCCTGCCAGCAAGCAGAAAATCGGCAAAATGCGGCAACAGCTCGAGCGAATCGAGGCCTCGGTCCCTGGCGAGCGCCGTCAACTCGCTGCCATGCACCACACCCACCTGTTGGTTGACCGATAAAACCAGCCGGTCGATCTCCGGTGCTGCATCACGAGCCACGTCCATGAAGGCAACCTTATCGCTCCCGTCGAGTCGGACGGACACCGATTTCCGAGAGGTGTTTCGATTCGCAGCCGGATGGCCATTACGTTCCGAACATCACACGCCCTGACGAGGCTCGAAAGGATTCCCTGCTCGCGACCTCGTCACGCGTTCTCTTCTGATCCGTTGGCTGCTCGGAGGAACTCCCCGATCTCGGCCGTACAGCGCTCAGGCGCTTCCATATCGACCATGTGCCCGACCTCCGGGATCACGACGAGTTTGGAGTTGGGGATCATCGAGTGGAGAGGCTCCCAAACTTCCCGGGGAGCGCGTATGTCCCGCTCGCCGCACAGCAGGAGGGTGGGCACGTCGATGCGGGGCAGTACGTCCCTGAGATCGGCTTCGGCGAAAGCTCGCAGAGCGGTCCTGGTGGCGACCGGATGGAACTCCGAGATCATCGACGCCAGCTCGTCGGTCAGCTCGGGCGGTGCCCCGTCGGCCAGGAGCGTTTGAATCAACCCAGGGACCCACCGATCAGGCGGTAACCCGGAATTTCGGCGCATCAACTCGAGCCGCTCCTCTACGACGTCGCTGGGAAGCGAGCCTGCCCAGCCCGCATAAGCCGACACGAGGATCAGAGTGCGGACGACCGCCGGATGCCTTTGATACAACTCGAGGGCGAGACCCCCACCCCACGAAAGCCCGGCCACGTGGGAGCGCCCGAGATCGAGCGCCTCAATGAACTCGGCCAGCCAGTCGGCCCAGTCGGACAACCGGGAGGTCTCCGGTGGATCCGAAGACCGGCCGGCACCGGGGGCGTCCCACGCCACCACTCGAAACTCGTCGGAGAGGCCATCGAGTTGCCTGCTCCATTCCCGGCCGTCGAGCGGCCACCCGTGAAGCAAGACGAGCGACGGCCCCTCTCCCCGCTCTCGATACGCGACCGAGCGACCGCCCACCACGACTTCACCATCACGATCCATGCCACTCCTCACAGATACGTAACCGCAATCATCGCCGATGACGTCTCTCAGCGTCGCCCGAGCCGATCGGGCGAATGTACCGGGCGGTTGCCTTACTCCTGAGGGACCGTTGCCGGCGTCTCGAGCAGGAGCCCACAGGTCTTGCCTCACTCATTGCCGGCGCGTTTCAGGAGGCGGAGCTCGGGCACCAGGCCGGCTTCGGCCAGGTTGTCGATGGCGTCGGCCTCGGCATTGTCGATTTCCACACGTCGGAGCGGCTGTCCACCCAGCAACACAGTCACAACGCAGTCGTCACAGGCGCTGGTGTGTTGCATCACACATTCGTCACAATCGATGAGCATCTCCGGCCCTCCTTTCACAGTCCGCACCGTATCAAGCGGGTATGACAGGTTTTCGAGGATGCCCGTCCAGGGCGGTTTAGTACGCTCGGCCGAAGATGAGCCGTTTTCCGTACGCGGACGGATTGTCGCAGCGGATGCATACACCATTGGCCGGTTCGCCGTCCGACGGAATACAGCGGGGGGTTGCCTTGGTGGCGGCCTTGATGTCGTCTTCGCACTCCGGGCGCCCGCAATGGAACGCCACGGCAAAGCCGGTCGCTACCCGGGTGTCGAATGCGTCCCAATCATCGACAACCGCTGTGTTCTCGTCGCGGAACGCCTGAGCACGATCCACCAGCATGTCGTGGTAGGCATCGAGCATTGCCGGCACACCGGAAACGAACTCTGCAAACGGAATCTGTTGCTTGACCGCCCGGCCTTTCTCATCCACCTCACCAACCCGGTGGGCGACAACGACATGGCCTGCCTCCAAGTCGCGAGGCCCAAGCTCAACCCGGAGCGGCACACCTTTCAGCTCCCAGTCGTTGAACTTGAAACCAGGAGATGAATCCCGGTCGTCGACGTGCACTCGCACACCCGCCACCTTCAGATCGGTAGCCAGCTCTCTGGCTTTGGCGAGGGAAGCCGCGCCGCCTTCGTCGCGTCCGATGGGGACGATCACCACTTGAATCGGGGCCAAACGAGGCGGAAGCACGAGGCCCTGATCGTCACCGTGGGCCAGGATCACGGCCCCGATCATCCGGGTAGACATACCCCACGACGTCGTATGGACGTGCTGGACCTTGTTGTTCTCATCCGAGTAGGTGATGTCGAACGCCTTGGCGAAGTTGGTGCCGAGGTAATGGGATGTCCCTGACTGGAGGGCCTTTCCGTCGCGCATCATCCCCTCGATGGTGAACGTCTGCACCGCCCCAGCGAACCGCTCGCCGGGTGTCTTCTCCCCCTCGATCATCGGGATGGCAGCCACGTTCCGAGAGAACTCGCCGTACACACCGAGCATTCTCAGCGTCTCCTCCATCGCCTCCTCTTCGGTGGCGTGGGCGGTATGGCCCTCCTGCCACAAGAACTCGGTTGTGCGAAGAAAGATGCGGGGCCGCAGCTCCCACCGGACGACATTGTTCCAGGCGTTGATGAGAACAGGAAGATCGCGATAGGACGTGATCCAGCGCGAATACATCTCACCAACCACAGTCTCAGAAGTGGGTCGCACCACGAGGGGCTCGTCCAGCTCCTTGCCTCCAGCGTGGGTAACGACGGCCAGCTCGGGAGAGAAGCCCTCCACATGGTCGGCCTCACGGTGGATATAGCTCTCCGGTATGAACAACGGGAAGTAGGCGTTTACATGGCCCGTATCCTTGAACCGTTGGTCCAGCTGCTGCTGAATGAGCTCCCAGATCGTGTACCCGTAGGGCCGGATGACCATCGTGCCCTTGGCCGGGCCGCGGTCGGCCAGTTCGGCCTTGAACACAATCTCGTTGTACCAGGCGGATACGTCCTCACTGAGAGGCGTTACACCGAGCTCGCTTTTCTTGTTGGCCACGGCTGTGAGGCTACCGGCGTTGATCTGAACTAGACGTTTCCTTGCGGCTTACGAGGTAACTTCCCGCCACCGCAAGCAGCACTCCGACCACCTGAACCTGCTGCACCGTCTCGTCGAGGAAGACCACCCCCAGGGTGAGAGCAATGACGGGAATCGAGTAGCCGGCCAGCGTCCCGCGGTTGGCACCTACCCGGCCGACGAGCGTCATGTGCATGGCCCGGGCAATCCCGGTACCGACGATCCCGAGCACAACAATCGCTATGACCGGGCCCCACTCGAATGACGAGTCGCCCAGGCCGAGAACACCAAGCGGCAGCAGGAGCACTGAGGCAGTCACCAGCGCCCACATGATGACCGGCAGGGCCCCATAGCTCTGTTGGAGAGGTGGATAGAGCACGCTCGAAAAGGCGTAGCCGAACATCGCCAGGACGACGAAGAAGATCCCAAGCGCAGACCCGGAAACGTTCGTGAGAGCTGGAACGGTCAGAGACATGACACCTGCGAAGCCAATCGCAAGGCCGAGCCTCTGGGGTCGGCCCGGCAGGCGGCGGGTAATAGCAGTCATGAGAATTGCGGTGATGATGGGAACCGCGCTCACAAGCATCCCGGCCAGAGCGCTGTCGATACGCTCCTCGGCAAGCGCGAACAACAAGGCGTGAGCCCCCTGGCCGGTTATGCCAATAGCTATCACCCTCGCACGATCGGCGGGAGCGATCGCCTTGCGAGCGCCGGGGAACAGGGCCAGCACCCCGGCTCCCAACATCACCCGGGCAGCCGCGATCACTCCCGGTTCGAGGCTACGCAGCCCGATTGCAATAAACAGAAACGAAGCCCCCCAAATGACCGAAATTGCCGCAAGAAGCGTCCAGTCGAGGGGACTGTATGCCTCCCGCTGGGATCCTTCACCGGTGACTACGAGGCGCCCGAAACGGTTGTTGGGTGGAATCGGGTAGCTCATGGCCGACAACGCTAACCCGCTCTCCGGCCCGTGCTACTCGATGGTCTCCAGCCAGTGCTCTCCATCGGACCCAAACGGCTCTCGCCCGGACTCGATTCCTAGGACGAGCTCGGCAGCGGTGGTCCTGGCGCGGTCGATGACCGAGTCCGGGTAGGCAAAAAGTTTGGAATGTTCGACGAACTCGTCCTCATCGAGCACCTCGACCGAACCGTCAAGGTGCTGCACGACGTCCAGGTCGAGATCCACCATCTCCACCCGGGTGCCGTTGACCCACCTGGCAGGCGTGACGATGTCGACATAGATTCGAAAATCGCCCCCATGCGAGCCGTTGTAGATGAGCGTCCACCACTGATCGGGGGCGATGAGCTGGACGAAAGGGCTCGGCCAAGCTATCGGAGCCTCGTTGCCGCGCTGCACTGTGGCGCCCGTCGGGCCACCAAGCCACCGGCCGTGCCGGTCTTCTCCGAGGTACTCAACGTCGTGACGCCAATGCAGGTCGCCGGAATATTTGAAGTATTGGACAACGATCGGCTCACCTGGTTCGAGCCTTTCGCCCGGTTCGCGCTGCACCTGCCAACTGTAGGGTTTACACGAGAACTTGAGACGGAGGACGCTCATGCCCATCGCAACGCCCGACACGTACCAGGCCATGCTCGGCGCCGCCCAACAAGGCGCCTTCGCCTTTCCGGCCATCAACGTGACTTCGTCGGAGACGATGAACGCTGCCATGCTCGGCCTGGCCGAGTCCGAGTCCGATGGCATCATCCAAATCAGCACGGGCGGGGGTAGCTTCGCCAGCGGCACCCACGTCCAGGACATGGCACTCGGGGCAGCGGCCCTGGCCGAATTCGCCGGCACGCTGGCCGACCGCTACCCCGTCAATTTCGCACTCCATACCGACCACTGCCCGGCAGACAAGGTCGATGAGTTCATCCGCCCTCTGCTCGAAATCACCAAGACCCGACGGGCGGTCGGGAAGCCACCGCTCTTCCAGAGCCACATGTTCGATGGTTCGGCCATCCCCCTCGACGACAACCTCAAAATCGCAGCTCAGTTGTACGAGGAGATGACACCGCTCGACGTGCTGCTCGAAGTGGAGGCCGGGGTAGTCGGCGGCGAAGAAGACGGCGTAGTCGCCGATGAGAACGCCAACCTCTACACCTCTCCCGAGGATGTCATGAAGGTCGTCGAAGCGCTCGGTGTTCCTGGTGAGAACACCTACCTGCTGGCCGCCACCTTCGGCAACGTCCACGGCTCATACAAACCGGGCAACGTGAAACTCAGGCCCGAGATCCTCAAGGAGTGCCAGGAGACTCTCGGGAAGAACCATTCCGGCGCTCGTTTCCTATACGTGTTCCACGGTGGCAGCGGCTCGCTCATGTCCGAGATTCATGACGCCGTCGACTACGGGGTCGTCAAGATGAATGTCGACACCGACAATCAGTACGCCTTCACGAGGCCGATCGCCGCTCACATGATGAGCAACTACGACGGGGTGTTGAAAATCGACGGTGAGGTGGGCAACAAGAAGGTTTACGACCCCCGCTCATACCTCAAGGCCGCTGAGACCGCCATGGCCGAGCGGGTCATGCAAGCCTGCCAAGAGCTCCGCTCAGTCGGCCAGACCCTCGGGTCCTCGTGATCAGCGCTCTTGAATCCAGGCGGTGAGCGCCTCGGACCACAACGCGATGGCACCGTGCTGTTCCGAGCCTTCTCGGACCTCCCGGTCGCTACTCACTACTACCACCGGGTCGTCCGTCTCGGCGGCGAGTCGTCGGATCTCGTCATCGGCGGTATGACCCGCACGGGTGTACCGCACCCACACGCCGCCGGGACCCGCGCCGGTCTCCACCTCCGGGTTGACCGCTGAGTCGTATACGACCACGGCATTCACCGGCGTCATGGCACGGAGCTTGAACCGACTCATTTCATCGTTGAGGCGCTCCCGGGCGGTGGCATCCGTGCCGCCACTGAGACGGTGCGTGACGTTGTAACCGTCCACGATGCACATGAAGGCCCGCGGTTGGCGGAGCAACCAGTCAACGGCGTTGCGCTCATCCGGTCGGGCGCCGGGCGGCAACTTCCACTCTCGATCGACTGACGGAGTAGTGAATTCGAGCAGAGCGGGATCGGCTTCCACCGTCCGGATGAGAGCGTCGAGATGCCGGGCAAGAGCAACCGGGTCGCCGCTCCCCCACGCGGTCGACCGGCCGGTCTGAATGCGCCGCTCCACCTCGGCGCGCTGTTCCTCGACCCGATGGAGCCGCTGCTTGAGCGCGACCCCGGCCTCCATCTCGCGGAGATGGGCTGCCTCGGCCTCTTCCCGGGCAGCTTGTAACTCAGCGACTACCTTGGCCTGGTCGAGGTCTTCTCGGCGGTCCATCTCGCGCAGCTCTCTGAGCTGAGCCCGCACCGTTTCGACCTCCTCGCGCCGGAGTGCCTCGAGCTCTGCAATCTGGTCCTTGGCTTGCTGCCAGCGACGCTTGGCCTCGGCCGCGTGCTCAGTCGCTTCGGCGACCCTGCGGTCGAGCTCGCTCACTCGACCTGCTGTCTTGCGGTTGGCCAGCTGCTCCACCCGGCGCCCGATCTCGAAGGTCCAACCGTCGGGTCGGAGAAGGAACAAGGCGGATGCACCATCGGGGCCGGAGGCGGTCGGATCGGTCCGCGATGACTCCTTGACGGCTTTTTGGCGTAGCCACTCGTCCTCGTCGAGAACCGCTATGAGGGCCTTGGCCAGCGGGGCGGGGAGGCGGCCCCCCGAATAGGAGGCGACCTTGCGTAACCTGGCCGGCACGTCGTCCTCGTCGAGGCGACGAATGGCAGCCCGGCCGGCTTCGACTGCGGAGCCGAGCAGCTCAGGAGGGATGGCGTCGCGCATGCCACTATTCATTGACAAGCTCAAGCTCAATCGACATACTGTCGAACCACATGACAATGATCACGACTACCCGGATTCTCGTACTCTGATAGCGCACCGCCACATACAGGCGAGTGCGTACCCTCCGATGCCCCGGCCGGAGGGTTTTTTCGTACCAGGAGCAGACCAGGCCACACCATGAAAATCACCGTCGCAACAGCGCTCATCAAGGCCCTCGAGTTTGAGGGTGTCGATGTGATGTTCGGACATCCCGGCGGGGCCATCCTTCCAGCCTACGACCCCCTGTACGACAGCTCGATCCGCCATATTCTGGCCCGTCACGAGCAGGGGGCCGGCCACATGGCCGAGGGCTACGCCCAGGCCACCGGCCGGGTCGGCGTTGCCATGGCCACATCCGGCCCCGGTGCCACAAATCTCGTCACGTCACTTGCCAACGCCTACATGGACTCGGTGCCGATCGTTGCCATCACCGGCCAGGTGCCGACCCATGCGATTGGCAACGATGCCTTCCAAGAAGCACACACGTGGGGCATCACGATGCCGGCCACCAAGCACAATTACCTCGTAACCGATCCCACCGACATCCCCGACGTGATCCATGAGGCCTTCCATCTGGCGGGTACCGGCCGACCGGGTCCCGTGCTCGTCGACCTCCCCAAGGACATCCTCAATACCGAGATCGAGTGGCACACGCCGACCGGTCAGGTCGACTTGCCCGGCTACAAACCAAACACCAAAGGCCACCCGCTCCAAATCCGGGCGGCAGTTGAACTGATCCTCTCTGCTGAGCGCCCCGTTTTGTACGCGGGCGGGGGCATCATCGCGGCCGGCGCCTCGCCCCAGCTGCTTGAGCTTGCAGAAAAGGCCAACCTTCCCGTCACGACCACCCTCATGGCGCGGGGCGCTTTTCCCGACATGCATCCGCTCAGCCTGGGCATGCCCGGTATGCATGGGACGTACGCGGCTATTACCGCGATCCAAAAGGCCGACCTCCTCATCGCCATCGGTGCTCGCTTCGACGATCGGGTAACCGGCAACCCGGACTCGTTCGCGCCTCACGCCAAAGTCATCCACGCCGACATCGACCCCTCCGAAATCGGCAAAGTCCGCACCGCCGAAGTCCCGATCGTTGGTGACGCCCGCATCGTGCTCGACCAGCTCATCAGCAAGCTCGACCGCACGCTCGACGGTCGCGAGGCTCCCGCCCATGAAGACTGGCTCGAGACAATTCGGGCCTGGCAACGCGACAAGGTGGTCGGCTACGACCAGGAGGCCGGCGGCCCGATCAAGCCCCAATACGTAGTGGAGGAGCTCTATCGCATCACAGGTGGAGATGCCATTGTGGTGGCAGGCGTCGGACAACATCAGATGTGGGCCTCGGTGCTGTGGAAGTACTCCAAGCCCCGCACCTGGATCAACTCGGGAGGCCTCGGGACCATGGGATATGCCATCCCAGCGGCCATCGGAGCCAAGGTTGGAATGCCCGACCGGCTGGTCTACGCCATCGACGGCGACGGATGTTTCCAAATGACCATGCAGGAGCTCACGACTGCCAGCACCGAAGGTGTGCCCATCAAGATCGCGGTGATCAACAACAACAACCTCGGGATGGTGCGCCAGTGGCAGCGCCTGTTCTATGACGGCCGCTTCTCGCAAACCGAGCTCACCGACCATACCCCCGACTACGTGAAACTGGCTGAAGCCCTCGGATGTGTTGGGCTGCGGGCCGAACAGCCCTCGGAGGTGGCTCCGGTCATTGAGAAGTCACTCGCAATCAACGACCGGCCGGTCGTTGTCGAGTTCAAGGTCGATCCGGACGAGATGGTATTCCCGATGGTTCCGGCCGGCGGCTCAAACGACAACGTGGCCCTCAGCGTCGAGGATCTCAAATGAAGCTCCACGTGCTTTCGGTGCTGGTCGAGGACAAGCCAGGCGTGCTGGCCCGGGTGTCTTCGATGTTCGCCCGGCGCGGATTCAACATTCATTCTCTGGCCGTCGGGCCGGCCGCCGATCCCGGCAACTCGATCATGACTGTGGTGGTGGACGCCGCCGAAATCGAGCAGGTGGTGAAACAACTCCGCAAACTCATCAACACCCTCAAGATCACCGAGCTCGACCCGAGCGAAAGTGTCGAGCGCGAGGTGATGCTGGTGCGGGTGTCGGCCGATGCCACCCAGCGGAGCGAACTTCTCGATGCGGCCACCGTTTTTAAGGCCAAGGCGGTGGATGTCGGGGCAACGTCGATCACATTCGAGATCACCGGCACACCTTCCAAGGTCAATGATTTCCTCGAACTCATCCGACCCTACGGGCTCATCGACGTGGTGAAGTCGGGTTGGATTGCCCTGGCCCGAGATTCCAAGAGCCGCAACCTGCGAGCGATATCGTGATGATCGGAAGAAGTCCCCTACCCCTCGCCTTCGGCGAGCTGCATTTTTCCCCAAAAGGGGGGACTGACGCGTTTCTGGCGCTTACCCGGCCGGGCAGCAACCGCGGACCCGGCCGCCCGAGACCCTCTAACCTTCACGCGCCAGTAGAAAAAACATGTCCGACCGGGTACTAATATTCGACACCACCCTGCGAGACGGCGAGCAGTCGCCGGGAATC
>JAUXJL010000282.1 GCA_030624805.1 Acidimicrobiia bacterium | reverse complement strand
TGTCGGGAAGACTCGACTACTCGAGGCGATGGCCGAGGACGCCAACTGGCGCGGCTTTGGTGTGCTGTGGGGTGAGGCTCACCAAGGAAATGCGGCCAGGTCCTATCACCCGCTGGCGTCCGCCCTCGCCGGTGCTCTTTCCCCGCTTCGCGCCGGCCAGCTCTCGGCCCAGGTCGACGGCCTTTGGCTAAGAGAGCTGTCGCGCCTAGTGCCCGAGTTGACAGATTGGCTGCCCGAGTTGCCCCGCGTGGCAGCGCTGGAACCTTCCGAAGAGGCAGGCCGGATGCGAGAGGCGATCGCCCGGACCGTGGTGGGTCTGGCTCGCATAACGCCGCACCTGCTCATCCTTGATGACTTCCAATGGGCCGACGACGACACCACTGCGGCCGTATCTCACATCGTCGGCGCTATCGCCGACTCCTCAGTTGTCGTATGCCTCTCCTATCGCGCCAACGATGCCCGTGGCCGCCCACGCCTGTGGGAAGGGATCCGCCATGTCGACTCGGTCGGGGAGTCGGTGCGTGTCAATGTCGAGCCTCTGACCCAAGCCGAGACTGCGGAGCTCATCCGGGTGAGCTCCGGAACCACGGGCGATCCGGGTCTCGCCGACCGCATCCACGCCGAGTCAGCCGGAAACCCACTTTTTATCCTGGAAACGTTGCGAGCGATGCATGAGCACAATGTCGCTGCCATCGACTCAGAGGAGCTCAACGGGGACTTCCCGCGATCCGATGACGTTCACGACTTGATCGGAAGGCGGCTGCACTCGCTCGGGACGGCCGAGCGGGCGGTCCTCGACTTGTTTGCGGTTGGCGGCCTGGCGGGAGACCCCGGAGTCATCGCGGCCGCACTCGGTCGTCCGCGCGCTGAGTACCTGGAAGCACTCGATGTGCTCATCGCTCGAGGAATCCTGTTCCAGCGCGACGGCGCCTATCGCTTTCGTCACGACCAGGTGAGGCGGGCGGCGCTCGACGAACTTTCCCCTCAGGCAGCCCGCGACGTTCATGGCTCGTTGGCGGCTGCGCTCATCCGGCTCGACCCACTTGATTCTGAAGCCATTGCCCACCACCTAGTGGCGGCCGGTCGCAGCTCCGAGGCGAAACCGCACGCCCTCAGGGCCGCCGACCGGGCAGTTGCCATGCGGGCATATGCCACCGCCGCCACCCACTACGCGACTGTGCTGGATGCGCGTCCTGCAGACGACGAAGACCGCCTCGAGATCCTTTACGGATACGAGCACGTGCTCGACGTCCTGGGACGGCGAGACGAGCAAGCCACCGTGCTCGACGAGATGGAGCACCTCGCCGGCGATGGGGGCGAAGTGCTGCGCCGCCAAGCGTGGCACTACGCCAATACCGACCGGTTCGATGAAGCACGGGAAGCGGCCCGGCGCGCCCTCCGAGCAGATTCAAGCGCCGATGAGCCTCTCGGCGTCACCGAAGATGAAATCGTGCTTGGCATGATCGGCTTGTGGTCCGGGGAGTTCACCGTTGCCATTGAGCACCTGCAAGTGGCGGCAGCCGGCGCTTCCACGGTGAGTCAGCAGGCGAGGGCCCGTAGAGCGCTCGGTAGTGCTCTGAGCGCCGTGCAGGAATATGAGCGAGCCACCACCGAGGCAGAAGCTGCGCTGGCGTTGTTTGGAAGAGCTGATGATCCTCGCGGTGAGGCCGAGGCCCTCGGGCTACTGGGGATCATCACCATGGAGCGGGGCGAGGCCGAGAGCGCAGTCGAGTTCTATGACCGTGCGGTGGTCATGTCTCGTCACATCGGGTATCGGCATGGTGAAGCCGTCCACACGGCAAATCGCGGTAACGCTCGATGGTACGGGGGCCAGGTCTCAGAAGCGCTTCAGTCTTTTGTCGAAGCGATCGACTTGTTCCAGGCAATCGGCAACCGCAGGGGGGTAGCCACCGTGCAGGCGAATTCGGCTTCCATTTACCATTCTGTGATTGGTGACGACGCGACGGCGTCCGCCTATTGCCGATCTGCGCTCGAGTATTTCTCGGAGGTTGAGAATCAGGACGGAGTCGCCCAGGTATTGTGCAACCTGGCGGACATCGCCAGACGTGCTGGAGACTTCTCAACGGCGTTCACGCACTTGCTACACGGTTTGGAGGCGGTCCAGCAGACCGGCAACCGGTGGCTCGAGGTGCAGTTGCTTCATGCCCGAGCGCGGGTGCTGATGGACGCCGGGGAACCTGGCGTCGAAGAGGTCGGCTCCGAGGGTCTGGCGTTGTGTCGAGATCTTGGTTTGGCCGATTTTGAGGCAAGCCTCCTATCCCTCATTGGACTGGCACGCCTCGAAGGGGGGGATACGCCGGGGGCGGTGATGGCAGCGACAGAAGCGATGGATGTGCTGAAGCGCGGGACCGATCAGGATTATCTCGTGCCTTTCCGGCATGGCCTGGTGCTGGACGGTGCCGGCAGGGATGCAGAAGCGAGCGAGGCGTTCGCTCTCGCTCAGGAGATGTTGTCCGAGCGCCTGCACGACCTGGCTCCCGAGCAGCGCTCAACTGCTTTGGCGGCGCCGGAGCACCGGGCGATCGAAGATGCCGCATCGGCTCACAGTTCCCAGCAAGTGGTGGTACGGCTTGCTCGTCGTGACGTGCCGACTGGACGGCCCCTACAACCAGACGAATTCCTGTCAGTGGTGTGGACTATTGCCGAGCCTGCCGATGGCGCAGTCGGAGACTCCGCGGAGATACGGCGCCACCGGCTGCGGCGTTTGCTGGCCGAAACCGAGGCCGAGGGCGCCGCAGCAACTATCGCCGACCTGGCCGATGCTCTCGGGTCAAGCGTTCGCACAATCAGACGTGACCTGCAGGCGCTGCGAGCGGCCGGTGTAGCCGCGCCGACCCGTGGCAGCCGGAGCTCCCCGACAGCTCCATAGATCCGAAGCGGGCCTGTAGTTTTTTGGCCTTTTGCCGATTCTCCTCATCGAGAACACTCTCGAGAGGAGGAGCAATAAAATGAGACGAATCGTGACCTTTGCCCTGGCCCTGGTCTCGGCAATGGCCTTGTTCGCACAGTCTGCCTTCGCAGCCGTGGTGAACATTCTGTAACACAGATCCTGCGTGGATTGGATCGAGACGAGGGCGTGCGCGCCCTCGTCTCGCCGTGTCCGGAGGTGCGTTACGGTTGGGGGACGCGGAAGGATCTAACAGTGTCCACCAGTCAGCGGTCGGCGGCGTTCTTCGACCTCGACCGAACCCTCATCAGTGGCTCGTCTCTCTACGCCTTTGGATACGTGGCGTGGCGAAACGACATGGTCCCGACTAGGG
>JAUXJL010000129.1 GCA_030624805.1 Acidimicrobiia bacterium | reverse complement strand
GTGAACCACACAAGTGATCAGCACCCATGGTTTGAGGACTCCCGCCAACCCGGCTCGGCCAAGCGGGATTGGTACGTGTGGAGCGACAGCCCAGAGCGTTATGCCGACGCCCGTGTCATCTTCGTCGACACGCAAGAGTCGAATTGGACGTGGGACGAGGTGGCCGGTGCCTACTACTGGCATCGGTTCTATGCCGAGCAGCCCGACCTCAACTTCGACAACCCGGAGGTACGCGATGCCATCAAGGACGTTGTCCGGTTTTGGCTCGATGTCGGGTTCGACGGCCTTCGCATGGATGCCATTCCGTATCTGTTCGAGCGGGAGGGAACTATTTGCGAGAACCTGCCCGAGACCCATGCCTTCTTGAAAGAGATTCGGACGATGGTGGACGCCGAGTATGAGGACCGAGTGATGCTGGCTGAGGCCAACCAGCCTCCGGCCGAGGTCGTCGCATACTTCGGGGACGGGGACGAGTGCCACATGGCTTACAACTTCCCGGTCATGCCGCCGCTCTACATGGCTCTCGAGCGAGAAGATGTTACCGATATTGTGAAGGCCCTCGAGGCGACTCCACCGATACCGGCCGGCTGCCAGTGGGCAGTCTTCCTCCGCAACCACGACGAATTGACCCTCGAAATGGTCACCGAAGAAGACCGGCAGTTCATGTACGACCAGTATGCGCCCGACCCGGCCATGCGTAAGAACGTCGGAATTCGGCGTCGCCTCATGCCGTTGTTGGGTAACAAACGGGCCCGTTTCGAGCTCCTGTACGGTGTGCTGTTCTCGCTGCCCGGGTCACCCTTCCTCTACTACGGGGACGAGCTAGGCATGGGGGATGCCTACCTCTTGAATGATCGCGATGGCGTGCGGACCCCAATGCAATGGAACGGCGAGCCGGACGCAGGTTTTAGTACCGCCGACCCGGCAATGTTCTACCTTCCGCTGGTGACAGATCCGGGCTACGAGGCGGCTGAGGTCAATGTTGCCGTTCAGCAGTCACGTGACGGGAGCCTGCTGCGCTGGGTGCGCGACCTGCTGGCAGCCCGTCGGAGTCTGCCGGTATTCGGTACCGGCAGTTTTGAGTTTGTCGACACCGGAGACATGGCTGTTCTCGGCTATCGGCGTTTCGAAGCTGGAGCCGAGGTCGCGATCCTTGCCAACTTCTCGACCACCTGGCGCTCGGTGCCCCTGCCGCGGCCAATGATTGATCTCCGTTCCGGCCAGCCGTTCTCTGGTTCGTTGGAGCTTTCTGCCAACCAGTTTCGGTGGCTTGGGCCCGACGAGTGAATCAGCTCGAGAGGCGGAAGCCCGATCCGCTTGGGATTTAGGTCTAGAGCTCTTGGAATAGGTAGGGGCGGATGGCGTCGATCCGCTCCTCGAACCCGCCGGGGTGTAGGTACCAGAGAGTTGCGGTTAACGAAGAGAGCAGAGCATTGCCGTCCTGGGGCGTGAAGCAAAACCCCACCAGCTCATTGCCATTGCGGACGGCCAGAGTCTCAATGGGTATGACCGTTTGGCTGAGAATGCGGCCGTAGAAGCCGTGGTCGCGACCGAACGAGAAGACCTGGTTGGCCGACTTCTTGTAGGTGATGGCGACTCGGGTGTTGGCCTGCAGCCGGTCGATTGCCTCATCCACGGTCATGTCGCGATCGAGCGCCAGGCTGAACCAAATGGAGTGCATGTACTGGGTCGGGATTTTTATGGCCGAGGACCACACCGGCAGGTCGTAGCCGAGGGTGCTGAAGAGATGGTGAGCGTCGCGACCGTGGTGCGTCCCAAATCGTTTGTCTTCGTGAATTCCCACGGTTGGGGAGGGGACAAAAGCGCCGTCCTGGCTGATGTCGTTGGCCCGGCGCATGCACAGGAACCGACCGTCGACGAGATGGCTCGTCCCATCAAGGTCCATGCCTAGTGTCTTCACCAAGACTGAAATGTTGTGGGTGTTGCACGACACGATATGAACGAACCGGTCTTCGTCGGGGACGAGCGCCGAATCGTTGATGCCACGGGCATACGGCTTGCCGAAACCGAACTCCGAGCCTTGCGCCAGGAATCCGAGTGGTCCGGGAGCACTCTCGTAGTACTTCTCTTTGTTGAAATTTCCGGCCGGGGTGCAATCGATAACAACCGATGCCCGCTCGATCGCCTCGTCGGCGGTGAACTTCGGGGTGATGCCTATTGCCTCGAAGTCCGCCCACTTGTCCTTGTCGACCGCGAGTGAAGCGCCCCGACGAACCAGGTCCATTACTTTGCCTCGCTCGTCGACGAGGGGTGTGCGCTTGTGGAATGTGATCTCGTCGACGCCAAAGTCTTCTTTGTTGTCGTCGAAAAGGCCGATGAGCGGTTCGCCGATCGTTCCCATTCCCTTGACGTGAACGATGTTTGCCATAGGTGGTTCCTCCCGGCTAGATTAGTGCGCTCAGCTTGCGCAGCTTCCTGACGTCGTGTGTTGCCCTCATCGACCGGATCGAGCCAGTCTTCGAGCGCATAACGACCGAGTCGGTTGTGGCTGTGTGATGTTCATACCTTACGCCCTCGAGTAGTTCTCCGTCTGTAATCCCGGTGGCTGCGAAGAAGACAACTGTCGGAGTTGACCAGGTCTCTCCCCGACAGGACGCGTTCGAGGGCGGCCATGACGGCCTCCGGTGACCCGCCGATATTGAGCAACCCGTCGATACCCACTGTTGGGCCGGGCGGCGGCCACCGCCTCCGCGACATCGACGTCGGGCTCGGTCACCCGGACGAGTTCCCACCCGAGATTCCTTTCCGGCGCTTTCAACGATGGACGTTTCCCTCTGGTGACCCCGACAACGTATCGTGGATCAGATCCGGGCGCTATTAGCAGGTGGTATTAGAACTGCTCTTGCTCGGTCGACCCGTACAGGGCGAAAGTGGAGGCGGCGCTCCATGATCCCTTGAGCGACCCGGTCGGAGTAACCGGCGCCAGCCTCGAGGCTGGTCACGTGTGGCTGCATAGCCATCCTCCTCCAAGGCGAATTTGTGTTCGAACCTGGATGCGGTGAGGGCGTGGAACACGGCCAAAGTGATGAGCTGGAACCCTCCGTCAGTCTGCCGGGGGTGGATCTCACCGAGATCTACGAGTATCTCGAGGCGATGAACGAATCACCGCGCCGGCAACGGGCCGGGTCGGAGTACGATCAGCGCTCCGATCGAATTCGAGGACCACGATTTCCGCGCTGAGAGCCCGACTTGTCGAATTCACGCGCGGTTCGTTTGACCGGGCAGGCACCGCCACGTTCCTGACACTGGCAGTTGTGGTCGGAGTACTGGTCGGCTTCAGCAGCGCATTGCTGATTTGGTCCATCGACCTGGTCGAAAAAGCGGTCGAGGAACTGAGCGCCGCCCTCTCGATCGGTAACGCCATTGCGCTGATCAGTGTGCCGGTCGGCCTCCTAGTCGCGTTCCTAATGGTGCGGCAGTTCGCTCCGGAGGCAGAAGGCGATGGCGTCCCGGCTGCTATGGCAGCTCTCATAGTGCGGGGAGGGCGGCTGCGGTTGCGCGCCTGGATCACCAAAATCGCCGCCACAGCTGCCACTATCGGAGGCGGCGGATCGGCCGGCCGGGAGGGTCCCATTGTGCAAATCGGCGCCACTGTCGGCTCAGTGGCTGGTCGCTTCGGTGGCCAGGGCGAGGACAAGCTGCGGAGCCTGGTAGCAGCAGGTGCCGGCGCCGGCATCGGCGCCAGCTTCAACGCTCCGATCGCCGGGATGCTCTTTGCCATGGAGGTGATTCTCGGCAACTTCGGATTGCGTCACCTCAACGTCGTAGTCATCACCTCGGTGTCGGCGGCTGTGACGAGCCGCTTGCTGGTCGGCGAGGAGCGGCTACTGCGGGCGGCATCGTTCAGTCTGGAGGATCCGCGCGAGTTGGTGTTGTATGCCGTACTCGGGGTGCTGGCGGCCCTGGCGGCCTACCTGTTGCTCCGATTGCTATCGCGCACCGAGAGCGCCACTCTGCCGGGGCCGGTGTGGATGAGGCCGGTTCTGATCGGGTTGGCGGTTGGCGGCCTCGGCCTCGTCTACCCCGAGGTGCTCGGAACCGGGCAAGATTTTATCGAAGATCTCTTGAGCGGTGTCGGCGAGCCCGCCTCCTACTTGTGGTACACGCTGCTCGCCATCGCAGGTGTAAAGATCCTGGCAAGCGCTCTCACATTGGGTGCCCGGGCCTCCGGTGGGGCATTCATGCCGAGCCTGTTCATCGGTGCTGCGTTAGGTGCGAGTTTCGGGCAGGTCATGGACAAGTGGTGGACGGTGAGCACGCTCGAGCCGAGTGCTTTCGCCATCGTCGGAATGGCCGCCACGTTTGCCGCGGTGGCGCGGGCGCCTCTGACTTCGATCCTCATCGTGTTCGAGATCACCGGTGACTACGGACTGGTTCTTCCCCTCATGCTGGCGGGCACCCTGGCGACGTTTGTGGCCGACCGTCTGCACCCGCTGAGCGCCTACACGATGCCGTTGGTCCGGGCCGGCATCAAGCTCACCCGGCGCGGTGAAGTGGACCTACTCGACACGGTGGCGGTGGGCGACGTCATGACTCGCAACTTGACAAGCGTGGCTCCCGACCGATCCCTGGCAGACATCCATGCTCTCCTCGATAGGGAACGCCATCACGGCCTTCCCGTGGTCGAGGGGGATGTGCTGATCGGGATTATCACCCTCTCCGACATCCAGCGGGCGGGAGGTGCCTCGCACGAAATCACAGCAACCGAAGCTATGACGCCACGGCCTGCCACTGTGACTCCGTCGGCTCCAGTTTCGCTGGCCATCGAACGCATGGCGGCCCTCGGAGTTGGACGCCTGCCCGTCGTGGCAGATGACGATCCGACCCGGCTGGTTGGTATGTTCCGACGGGTGGGAGCAGTGAACGCTTACCACCAGGCATTGAGTGCCAGCACCGAACACGAGGTGAGCGTCGAGCGGCTCCGGGTGCGCACCGACCCGGGGGCGCGTTTCTTTGACTTTCGGATTCCCCGCCAATCCATGGCCGACGGTCGGCTGGTCAAGGAGACAGTATGGCCGGAGGGTCTAACTCTCGTGTCGGTACAGCGAGAGAGGAGGGTGATGGTTCCGACCGGCAACCTGAAGCTTGTAGAAGGCGACGTCGTCACGGCATTCGGCACCGAGACCGCCCGGGCCCGAACGATTGAACGTTTGAACGCGACCGGCGTCGATGACACCGCCGAGATACTCGAGCCTTTGCTGGACGATGGTGATGATGCCTGACCGTTCCCGCGGGCGGCGGGTGGCCCGAGGCCCGGGGCCTGACGGCGGCTAGCGTGGCTTACCTGCCAGCCAGGAGCCGGACCGCCCATGTCACCCCCCGCGGGAATGCTCGACGGGATGCGGTCGGTTGGCCCCCTTCTGGTGGGGGTGGTCCCGTTTGGCCTCATATTCGGGGTTACCGCCGCCGGGAGCTCGGTCGGGGGCGGTCTCGGATACGCCACCTCCCTCATCATCTTCGCGGGCGCCGCCCAGCTGGCAACGGTGCAGCTATTTACCGATGGCGCAGCCGCCGCGGTTGTTCTGGCTACCGCCCTAGTGATCAACGCCCGTCACCTCATGTACAGCGCCGCCCTTGCCCCCCACTTTCGGGAGTTCCCGCGTGCATGGAGATTGGGGCTGCCCTACATCCTCACGGATCAAGCGTTCGCGGTTTCAATCCTTCGCTACGAATCGGTAAGCGACCCTGTGTATCGGCGTTGGTTCTACTTTGGAGGTGCCATGTCGTTGTGGGTGACCTGGCAGGTGTCGACTGCGACCGGTGTCGTGCTTGGCGTATCTATCCCTGAGTCGTGGTCGCTCGACTTCGCGATTCCCCTCGTGTTTCTCGCTTTGTTGGTGCCCGCTCTCAGGAGTCGGCCATCGGTGTTGGCGGCGGTGGTCGGGGGACTCGTCGCCCTCGTCGCCCACGACGTTGTATACAACCTTGGCCTAATCGTCGGAGCCCTGGCCGGCATCACCGCTGGGGTCTCGGCCGAGCGGGCGGGTACTCGTGAGTGAGTGGCTGGTCGTAGTTCTTGTTGGGGTTGGCACGTATCTCCTTCGTCTTTCCTTCATAGGGATACTCGGCACTCGACCAATGCCGCCGTGGGCCGAGCAGCCCTTGCGTTACGTTGCTCCTGCGGTGCTGGCGGCGCTCGTCGTGCCGGCGGTGGTCCTGTCAAACGGAAGCGTCGATGTCACCCCCCTCGGGAACCCCCGATTCGTGGCGGCAGTTGCCGCTGCCATCGTGGCGTGGCGGCT
>JAUXJL010000105.1 GCA_030624805.1 Acidimicrobiia bacterium | reverse complement strand
GACTCGGTGATATCAAGCTCGTGGGCCTCGGGTGTGGCTGATCTCAACCTTGATGGGATTCTCGATCTCGTGGTCGTAAATGGCGGCTTTTCTGACCCGGTGCCCAACAAACTTCCGGGAACTCGGATTGAGCTGTCCGACCCACCAGCCCTTTTCCTTGGGCTCGGGGAGGGCCGATTCGCTGATGTGTGGGCCGCCACGGGTTTGGAGTGGATGGGGGCCGGTCGTGGGTTGGCGCTTGGGGATCTGGATGGCGACCTCGACACCGACCTCGTGATTGTGACTCGCGACGAGGGCCTCGTGGTGCTGCGAAACGATGTCGAGGGTCCGGCAGTCTCGGTGGAGCTCGAGCCCGGATGCCTGGCCACGGGGGGAGAGATCACCGTCGCGTCCGGTGATCGGAGCTATGTCGCGCTGTTCGGGGCACCTTCCTTTCTCGGCCGCCATGCCGCCCAGGCAATCGTCGGCACTCACGGTGAGCCATCTGTGGTGCAGGTGACGTCGCCCCACCAGGGTCGGGGGACCGGATTTGCCGACGGTGGCGGACGCCAGATCGTCACACTTGGGTGCGTCGGGGACTAGTTCCTCCCGGGTCCCGGAGGGCAGCATTCTGGCTACTCTCGGTGACATGCGAAAATGGCTCGTTTTTTTGCTCGTCCTGGCGGCGCTCGCGGCGGCTTCGGTGTCGCCACCATCGGCGCCGGCGGCGGTCGGCGTCGACGACGAGGTTGGGCTGTTCGATCCGTCCACTGGGCGATGGCACCTTCGATATCCCGATGGCCGCCTGAGCTCGTTCTACTTCGGGGTACCAGGTGATTCGCCGCTGCTCGGCGACTGGGACTGTGATGGTTTTGACACGGTTGCGCTGTATCGGCGGTCGTCGGGGTTGGTCTATCTGCGCAACAGCAACCAGTTCGGGGTCGGGGACCGGCAGTTCTTCTTCGGCATTCCCGGGGACGTGCCGGTGGCGGGGGATTGGGACGGGGACGGATGCGACACACTCGGTATCTATCGCGACGGGCGCTTCTTTCTCAACAACCAGCTCGACACGTCGTTCGCCGACATCAATTTCTACTTCGGGGATGTGGGCGACCGGCCAATAGCCGGCGACTTCAACGGCGATGGCAAGGACTCCGTTGGTGTACATCGAGGCACTGACTCCTCCGTCTACATCGTTGAGGATCTATCCGACCTCTCGCGAGATGGTGGGATTGCCATGACCGACGGCGTCTTCTGGAGCTCCGGGTTCGAGGCTCAAGTCGTGAGCGGCGACTGGAACCAGAACGGTGATGACACCCTCGGGGTGTTCAAGCCGCTCCCGACCAGCTTTGTGCTGGTTAACGACAACAACAATCTCGAAGGAGACGAGTTCTACCTCTTCGGCGACATACGCTGGCTGGCCGTCGCCGGGAACATCGGTGAGCATCCCCCGCTCCCGGACGTGACGCTGTTGACGGTGGCGAGTGGTCTCGACCGCCCGCTGTTTGCTACCGCACCGGCCGGTGATGACCGTCTATTTGTCGTTGAGCAGCGCGGCCGCATCAAGGTTGTTGAGAATGGTGTTGTGCAGGCTGCGCTGTTTCTCGACCTGTCAACGAGTGTCTCGGGTGGGGGCGAGCAAGGCCTGTTTGGAATGGCCTTTCATCCCAACTACCGAAACAATGGGGTCTTCTACGTCCACTACACCAACCGTGACGGCGACACTCGTGTTGTCGAATACCGACGGCCCGGCGACGTCGGGCTGTCCGGTCCCGACATCACCACCACAGTGCTGGCGGTTGACCAGCCGGCCAGCAACCACAATGGTGGGATGATCCAGTTTGGTCCCGACGGTCGGCTGTACGTTGGCCTCGGTGACGGTGGTGGCGGCGGCGATACGTTCGGAAACGGCCAGAACCCTTTCACGCCGCTCGGAGCCGTTGTGGCGCTTGATGTCGACGGCACCCGGCCCGATCACGTGTGGTCGATAGGGCTGCGGAACCCCTGGCGTTTCGATTGGGATGGCGAGCTCATATATATCGGTGATGTCGGTCAGAACGACTTCGAGGAAGTCAGCATCGGCTCGCGGTTGGCGCCCCGCCGCAACTTCGGCTGGAACGTGCAGGAAGGCTTCGCCTGCTATCCGATCGGCTCATCCGGTTGCGATACGAGCGACCTCATTCAACCGGTCGTCGCCTACCCGAACCCTGCACAGGGCTGTTCGGTGGCTGGTGGGTTTGTGTACCGCGGCCGCCAAATCGATGGTCTCGACGGCACCTACCTGTACAGCGATCTGTGCGGCAGGTTTTTGCGTGGCTTCTTCTACAACGGGGCAGACATCGCCGACTCGCGGGAGTGGAATGTCCCGATCGAATCTAGTGTGGCGTCGTTTGGTGAAGACGGGCACGGTGAACTGTATGTGCTCACCTTCGATGGCAAGCTGAGCAAGATCGTGGCGGCCGGCTAGTTCGGTCGAGTCGGTATCGCCTCCGTCGGGCTTAGCCTGGTGGTATCGCCGATCCGTATCTGACCGAGCTGAATCTGCTTGCTGAGGAGTGGATGAACAGCGACGACCGTGTCGGTGTTCTCGAATGTCGCCACTTCTTCTCCGGCGCCGCCCTATACCGGGACGGCTCCATCGTTGCCTCGCTGACCCCGGTCGGCCTGGCCTTCAAGGTCCCCACCGAAGTCCGGGACAGTCTGCTGGAGAGCGGACGGGCGATACCGCTGCGCTACTTTCCCAAGTCACCGATCAAGCGAGACTATGTGCTGTTCCCCGATCGGGCCGTCGACCGCAGCGACGCAGTCCGGCTGATGCTCGGCAGCCACCCGCGGTCATAGTCTGAGTGCTGCGGCAGCCAAGGGCTGCCCTGGGCCGGTCCACGGCCTATCGCTGGTAGTCGGTGGCGTATCCGGGCGGTTCGATGCCGCGCCGGAGCCGCGGGTCATCGACCGGTGCCCCGTAGGTTGTGGCGACAGGAACTATCCCCGCCCAGACCGGCAGCTCATAGTCCTCATCGTCGTCTCCGGGCGGTCCGGATCGCATTTTGGCCGACGCCTCGTCGAGGTCGACCGCAAGAACGGTTGTGCCCTTCAGCTCGGATTCGTTTGGCCGGCGGGCATCGGTCCATCGGCCGTGGGCAACATGTTCGGTCACGGCTTCCAGCGCACGCAGCTTCTCCTCTTGATCATTGACCTCACGCGGCCGGCCGAACACGACAACCGAGCGATAGTTCATCGAATGATGAAACACAGAGCGGGCCAGCACGAGCCCATCGACGATTGTTACGGTGACACACACCTCGGCACCACCCTTGAGGGATCGGAGCATGCGGCTGGCGGGGGAACCGTGCAGGTAGAGGGTATTGCCGTTTCTAGCATGAATGGTCGGTATCACCACCGGGTAGCCGTCCTCGGTCACGAACCCGACGTGACAGATGAGAGCCTCATCGAGTATCGAGTTGATGGTCCCGATGTCGTGATCGCCTCGTTCGGGCAATCGTCGGACCTGCGTGCGGTCGGTAGGTTCCATCAGGCAAACAGGACCGGCAACCCCGACGCGGGTGAGGGAGGCCCAAAATGGCCTCCCTCACATTGCAACCGGTCCTCTACGACTCGTCGAGCTGCGGGGCGGCTTGGAGCGCACTGAATATTGCGCCGGTCGGATCCCGGAGCACCACCATGGTGCCCACATCCGGGATGGTCATGCTCGGCATGACAACCTCGCCGCCGAGATCCTTGGCCTTGGCGGTTGTGTCCTCAACGTCGGCGACACTCAGGTAAATACCCCAGTAATTGGGGACGTGGTCTGGCCAGTTCTCGTCGATGGTGAGCATTCCAGCGTTCTGGTCTTCACCGACAGATGCGATTGTGTACTCGCCGGTGCCGCTCGGGTTAGGCCCGGTCTCGACTTTCCAATCGAACAACGCGGCGTAGAACGTCTTGGCCGTGTTGATATCACGGGTGGCTAGCTCGTTCCACGTCAGAGTCCCCGGCTCGTTGGTCAGGCCGGCGCCGATATGGTTCTTCGCTTCCCACACGCCGAAGGTCTCTCCGCCGGGTGCGGCGATGAAGGCCATTCGACCCGCCTCGACCGCATCCATCGGGCCCATCAGAACCGTGCCGCCGAGCTCGGCAGCCTTGGTCGCGCTCTCGTCGGCGCTCTCGACCGAGACATACGAATTCCAGAACGAAGGAATTCCCATCTCTTTCTGCTCATCGGGTTGGTTCCCCAATCCGGCAACGGCCTTGTCGTCCTTGTAGGCCATTACGTACGGGCCCATCGGGGTTTCCTCAGTCTTGTATTCCCAGCCCAGCAGGCCCGTGTAGAAATTCTTGGCGGCTTCGAGGTCGCTCGTGGTGAGGTCAACCCAGCTGAAGCTCCCGGGCGCATACGATGTCCGTTCTGGCATAGGTTTATGCCTCCTTTCTGTTGAACGAATCTAGCCTTCGCCTATGACACGATTCCGGAGACCGACCGTGGCACCGGTCACGTGATTCCGGAGCCTACCGCCGAGACGATTCCGGTCCGCCCCGAGGAGCGGTTCGACGAGGAATCGGTTCGTGCCTATTTGCGTGACAGGGTTCCGGGTGCCGACCAATCGCTCATCGTTCGCCAATTTGGAGGCGGAGCCGCCAACCTCACCTACGAGCTCGACTACGGCGACCACGTGTACGTGCTCCGTCGGCCGCCGCTCGGTCCGCTCGCCCCTCGATCACACGATATGGCTCGGGAGCATCAGGTCCTTTCAAGACTCCATGAGTCATACCCGCCCGCCCCCCGGTCGTTCCTGTTGTGCGAGGACGAATCCGTCATCGGAGCAATGTTCCTTTTAATGGAACGCCGATACGGTGTAGTGGTTCGACGCCGGATGCCCGTCGCGTACGGCAGCATTCAGGGTGCCTCCCTCCAGATGGGGGAGGCGCTCGTCGACGGTCTTGCCCGGTTGCATGCCGTCGACTTCTCGGCACTGGGGCTGCACGAGCTCGGCAAACCGGCCGGCTTCATCGAGCGACAGGTTGGGGGATGGTTCGGGCGCTGGGAGAAGGCCAAGGCTGAGGAGGTCCCCGCCATGGAGGCGGTCCACCGATGGCTGGCCGGCCATCTCCCGCCCGAGGGGACGCCTGCCCTCATCCACAACGACTACAAGCTCGATAACTCGATGTTCGCGACCGATGACCCTGGCCGGCTGGTGGCGGTTTTCGACTGGGATATGGCCACGCTCGGCGATCCGCTTTCCGATCTCGGCGCCCTGCTTGCCTATTGGATCGACGAAGACGACCCCGAGGAGGTGCGGGCATTCTCGCCCATGCCCCACGACGCCACCGGATTCCCCAGCCGAACAGAGCTGATCGAGCGGTATGCCGGCGCCAGTGGCCGCGACGTGTCAAGCATCCGCTTTTACCACGTCCTCGGGTTGTACCGGCTGGCGGTCATCCTCGCTCAGATCCACATTCGGTGGCTGCGGGGGCAGACCCGGGATGAACGATTCGCCGGTCTCGGGGACCTGGTGAAGCTCATCGCCGTTCACGCCGAGCACCTGGCGGCTTAGCTCCACTCAGGCGCAGTCGGCGGGGAGGGAGCCATCACCGTAAGATGGCGTCCCACGACGGGAGAACTGCGCGATGCCGAATATCTCGATGCTCGAGATCGACGATCTGATGGAATCCGATCTCGCACCCTTCGTCAGGAAAGCATTGAAACATAAGGCTCCTGACCCGGCCTTCCACGCTATTCAGGGCCACAACCCCGAGTTGTCCAAGGCTCTCTATGTTGCCTGGGGAACGGTTTTTAACACCGGGACGGTCGATCACTCCCTCAAAGAGATCATCCGGGTACAACTATCCCGGGCCGCCTTCTGCAACTACTGAGGGAACGTTCGATCTGCTTCGGCGAAGCGGAACGGCCTTACGGAAGAGCGTATCGACGAGGGCATCGACAATTGGCGAGACAGTCCCGAGTTCAGTGGAGCTGAGAAGATCGCCCTCGAGTACAGCGAGCTCATGCAGTTCACACCCGAAAAGATCGACGCGGCTTTCTACGATCGTCTGCGTCAGCACTACACCGAGGCCGAGATCGTTGAGCTGGGAGCCTTCATCGGATTCAACGTCGGCTACCACACCTTCTTCCGGACGCTCGATTTCTATCCGATGTTTACGCCGGACGGGCGGTTGGTGGACCAGGACGAGTCGCGTCGCATCTACGGAGACACTCCCGTTTCGCATCTGGACGGTGCGATGGCACGGTCAGAGGAAGCGTCGTCCGACGCCGACTAACTCGAGAAGCCCAATGCCCCACATCGATCCCATCAGCCGCCAGGCCGCCGCCGAGCAAGGTCTCGGCCGGGTCATGGATGCCTTTGCCGAGATGGGCGATCAAGACGCCGTCTTCCCCCGGATCCTTGCCCACGCGCCCAACTATGCACAGGCACTGGGTGACGCGCTGGCAACGTCGCTTCTCGATGGAGGAGTCGACCACAACCTGAAAGAAATTGTTCGGATTCAACTGGCTCGCACTGCCGCAGATCCATACTTCGCCGGTTTACGGTCGCGGAAAGCCCTGGCAGGTGGACTTTCCGAGGCGCGGATCCACGCCGGATCATTCGGCAGTGGGGACGCAGATGAGTTCTCGCCGGCAGAGAAGTGGGCACTTCGCTACGCCTATCTCATGTATCGCCATCCCGAACGGGTAGACAACTCGTTTTACGAGGAAGGCAAGCGGCATTTCACCGAGGCGCAGATCATGGAGATCGGCGGCATGATCGCTGTGCACTACGGCATGCAAGTGTTCATGAGCACATTGCAGGATGGGCCGGACTCCAAAGCGTAGATCATTTGGGTGGGCCTACGGAGTGCCTGCGCCCCCAGCCAAGCGCCGTCGCGACGCCTGGGAACGGCAATACCGGCCGTGAGAACACCCTTGCCGGGTGCCGGGGCGGCGTGGGTGACGCCAATGGCTACTTCGTCGGCCGCGGGGAGTGTGGTCCCGAGGTCGACGAAACGCGGGACAGGAGTAGGGCGGCCGGGAACGGCT
>JAUXJL010000069.1 GCA_030624805.1 Acidimicrobiia bacterium | reverse complement strand
CGGTGCGGTGTTCGCGGCCGAACTGGTGCTGCTGAACGACTCGATCCTTCAGGCCGACGAGGCGACAGGCCAGGACCACAACATCTTCGGCCTGGCGATCCAGCTGGCCGTGTTCCTGGTGTCGGTTTTTGCGCTCAACTCCATCAAGCAGGCGGTTGGTTCGGCCGGAAGCCGGAACAGCTGCTCTTCGACATGGCTCCGATTGCCCTGTTCGAGGAAGACTTCACTGAGGTCGGAGAGTGGTTGGCGGGTCTCCGCGAGCAAGGAGTCGACGACCTGGCCGGTTATCTCGACGCCAACCCCGGAGACATTGGCACCGCCATCGAGAAGATTCGCGTACGAGACGCCAACCAGGCGGCGGTCGATTTGGTGGAGGTCGAGGATCGCCACGAATTAATCGGCCATCTTCGCCCGGAGGCGGCTGCCGCCGAGTCGGCTGCTGCTTTCCGGTCCCAGCTCCTGGCCATTTGGGAGGGCCGCAGCCGGGTGTCTACCGAGTTTGTCGGCTTCTCGGCCTCTGGGCGTCGCTGGGACGGAGTCTTGCACTGGCAGACCGGGACCGACTTTGAAGGACTGGATCTCAGCAAGACCATTGTCGCCATCCTGGACGTCACCGCCGCCCGGGACGCCCAGCGAGAACTGGCCGCCGCCCTCGAGGCGTTGGTTGAAAGCGAGCGCGAGTTTCGCCTAATGGCCGAGAACTCGACCGACATGATCACCCGTCACGCGCCGAATGGCGACTATTCCTACGTCTCTCCTGTCGTGAGAAGCCTTCTCGGATACGAGCCCGAAGAGCTGATCGGACAGAGCCCCTTTGACTATCTACACCCCGATGATCTTGCCGCCATCCGGTCAACGTACGACGAGCTGTTGGCGGTGCCGGACGTTCAGACCATCCAATATCGGATTCGCCGCAAGGGTGGCGACTACCTGTGGCTCGAGACCACTAGCCATGCGTTGCGCGATGCTGAGACGACCGAGGTGACCGAGATGCAGGCCAGTTCGCGAGACATCACGTACCGCAAGCAGGCCGCCCTCGAATTGGAGCGAGCCAGAGAAGCTGCTGAGAAGGCAACCGAGGCCAAATCGCAATTCCTGGCTGCCATGAGTCACGAAATACGCACGCCGATGAACGCGATAGTTGGCATGACCGACCTCACGTTGTCCACCGAGCTGACCGCCGAGCAACGCGAGTACTTGGGCACTGTCAAATCAGCGGTCGACGGTCTCCTCACCCTCATCAATGACGTTCTCGACTTGTCGAAAATCGAGGCGGGACGGCTCGAACTCGAGCACATCCCCTTCAGCCTTTCCGACACGGTTGGCGACACGGTCCGCACCCTGGCGGTGCGAGCCGCCGAGAAGGGCCTAGAGCTCGAGCACTCAGTTCACGTCGATGTGCCGGATGGGGTGGTTGGGGACCCGGGCCGTCTGCGCCAGGTGCTCTACAACCTGGTCTCCAATGCCATCAAGTTCACGCACGTTGGGGGTGTCACAATCGATGTCGTTCTCGAGGAGTTGGGTTCTGATCACCAAGCTCGGCTTCACTTCACAGTGGCCGACACTGGCATCGGGGTTCCTATCGAAAAGCAGGAACACATCTTCGATGTCTTCTCCCAGGCGGACGGATCGACCACCCGCCGCTACGGCGGAACCGGCCTCGGCCTCTCGATAGCTCGTCAGTTGGTGGAGAAAATGGGCGGACGGATCTGGGTGGAGAGTCAGGCCGGTGATGGGTCTGAGTTCCATTTCGTCGTCCAGTTGGCCGCCATGCGGGATCGTTCCGATCTCCAGTTGTCGCTTGGCACCGCGGAGGACGCCGATCAGCTAGTGCTACTCGTGTCCAACGTACACGCCGAGCGACGCAGCGTGGCCGAGATGCTCCGGCAAGCCGGTGCAACCCCACTGCCGGTGCCGGACATCGCGGCCGCGTTGCACGCACTGGCCGGCGCGATGGAGCGGGGCCTTCCGCCTAGTGTCATCATTCTCGACGCCCACGAGAATGGGGCGGGCGATGTGGCGGCCATCTCCGGCAACCCGGCCTTCTCGGGGATTCCGCTGTTGGTGCTGACGTCGACCGGACAGCGGGGCGAAGCCGCTGAGTTCCGCGACCTTGGCGCCTCCGCCTATCTGACCAAGCCCCTAGAACAAGGCGAGATGATGGAGGCGATCAGAGCTGCGTTGGCTTTCGAGAATGCCGGCCACGGCGCTGATCTGGTGACCCGCCACTGGCTACGCGAGCGTCGTCGTCGCTTCCACGTGCTGGTAGCAGACGACAGCCCAACCAACCGCCATTTGGCCGAGAGCCTTTTGGTAAAGCGGGGTCATACGGTTGTTACCGCCAACGATGGCTTTGCGGCGGTTGCCGAGTTCGACAAAGGTGGCATCGATGTGGTCCTCATGGACGTTTCGATGCCCGAGTGTGACGGTCTTGAAGCGACGGGGTTGATCCGGGAACGAGAGGCGGCGGTCGGTGGTCACACACCGATCATCGCGTTGACCGCACATGCCATGGACGGTGATCGGCAGCGGTGTCTGGCAGCCGGCATGGACGCCTATGTTTCGAAGCCGTTCAATGCGGATGAGCTGTTAGCCACAATGGCAAGCCTCTCCCGGTCAGATGGGCCCGCACAGGTCGTGACGCCTGGGCCGCAGCCGACCCAGTCCGAGGCACCGGCTCTGGATCGGACCGAGGCGCTGGTCCGGGTGGAGGGGAACCTCGAGTTGCTGGCCGAGATGGTCGGCCTGTTCGTCGAGGAGTATCCGGCGATGGTCGATGCCATAGAGTCCGGCCTGGCCGAAAGTGACCTCGAAATTGTGGCGAGCGCTGCCCATCAGCTCAAGGGCAACCTTGCGACTTTCGCGGCCCGCGAAGCGGCCGGGGCGGCCGCCCATCTCGAAGCGGTTGCCCGGGCTGGGGACGCTCGAGGCTCGGCCCGAGCCTGGGAAGATTTCCTCGATGTGTTCGGTCGCGCTGAGGCCCAGCTCACCGCCCTACGCGCCGCCTGATTGGTCCTTCGATTGCCCTCCCGCTCACTCGGATAAGGGTGCTCCAGACGCGTAGCAGCGTTCGAATTCGAGCAGACGTTACGACTCTCACCTTCAACCGTGCTGGTATCCGGCGATCACGTGAATTCCGAGAGCTGCCATACTTTTGGTGTGTTCCGCGCCCGTCTTGTATTGCTCGCCGCCCTGCTCGTCGCCGCGGTCCTGGTGGCGCCGGCCGCCCCCGCCGCCGAGTTGCTGAGCCTCGAGACGCCGCGTGCTGCCAAACACGCGGAAGCAGGGGACACTCTTGGGGCCGTCCACCCTGATGTGGAGATCACGGCCCGCGTTGTCGGCGGAAGGCCCGGCGGCTTCTGGACCTCGTCGTTCGACGGGCAGGTCGAGCCGACTCTCGTGGCCGGTACCAAAGACGAGCTGCGGTCACTCATCGAAAGCGGAGTGGTCGGAGGACTCGAGTTAGTCGTCGACATGTGGGAGGCCGGCGTCGTCTCCGAGGGCGTCATCGGCAGTGAGATTGAGCTGTGGCATGGAGCGGGCTGGACCGGACGCGGGGTCAAAATCGCGGTCTTCGACAGTTCATTCACCGGCTACGGCGATCTTTTGGGATCTGAGCTACCGCCGGTGGTGACCACCGCCAGCTTCCACTTCGAGGGCCTCGAACGAGGTGACAACCAGCATGGCCTGGCCGTGGCGGAGATCATCCATGATGTTGCGCCGGGCGCTGAGCTCGTCCTGGTTAATGCCGATGTCAACTCTCTTGACGATGCCATCGATTTCTTTATCGCCGAAGAGGTCGACATCGTCAATCTGTCGGGTGGATGGTCGGTTGGTCCCTACGACGGCAGCGCCATTCAGGACGTGGAGATAAATCGGGCTATCGACGCCGGGATTGTGTGGGTAAATGCGGCAGGCAACGAGGCGGATCAGCACTTCGCAACTTCCTATCAGGACGGTGATGCCGACGGTTGGGCCGAGCTGTCCGGCACAGTCGAGATCAATGACTTCTTCGTACAGGCCGGAGAGTCGTTTGAAATCGTCCTGAGTTGGACTGAGCCAACGAAGGATCTCGATCTGTGCCTGTGGGATCTCGGTCTCGCGGGCGGCGGTGTCGAGCAGTTGGACTGCTCGGAGGCTCTTCAGAGTGCCCCGTGGCATCAGCCCCTGGAGGTCATCAATTGGCTGAATACCGAGCCAACCACACATCGGTTTGGCTTTTCGATCGGCGGCATCCCTGGTGCACCGGCGACGGGTACCCATTACGACGTCTTTGCGAATGTCGTGTCCGACCTCGGGCTTCAAACTCCCGAATCGAGCCTGCTGGTGCCGAACGCTTCAGAGCGGGTGATCAGCGTCGGGGCGGTTCCCTACAACAATCCCACAACTATCGCCTTCTACTCGAGTCGCGGCCCAACCGCAGACGGGAGAGTGAAGCCGGACCTCGTGGCCTCTGACGGTGTTTCCACCTCTACCTTCAGCGGTGGGTTCTCCGGCACGTCGGCTGCCTCGCCATTCGTTGCCGGCGTCGCCGCTCTCTATCTGGGCATGAACCCGGGTTCCACACCCATCGACTTACGCCGCGAGCTCGGACTGCTCGCCGATGGAGTGGGAAAAAACAACACGTACGGTTGGGGGTATGCCCGGTTGGACGATCCGGGTGGCGAGCGCGTGGCTTTTCAGGACCCGGCCACCGGTGTGTGGACGGTTCATCTTCCTGATGGCACCGACGACTCCTTTTACTACGGCGACCCGGGTGACGTTCCGATGATGTGTGATTGGAATGGTGACGGAGTGGATACCCCCGGTCTCTACCGACGCAGCAATGGCTGGATGTATTTGCGGTATAGCAACAACTTCGGCGTGGCCGATATCGAATTCTTCTACGGGATTCCCGCCGACTACCCGATTTGTGGAGACTGGAATGGCGACGGAAAGGACACGGTCGGCATTTTCCGTCCCGGGATGGCCCGGTTCTACCTGAACAACTCGAACACGGTTGGCCCCGCCGATGCCGATTTCTACTTCGGCACCTTCGGTGATATTCCATGTGCAGGGGACTGGGACGGCGACGGGATTGACACGGTCGGTATGTATCGCCCGTCGAACGGCTTCGTGTACATCACCAACGAGAACACCACCAAAGTGGCCGATTTTGAGTCGTTCTACGGCATTCCCGACGACCGGTTCGTGGTGGGGGATTGGGACGGTGATGGGGACGACACATTCGGCAGCTTCCGGCCATCGGATGCCACCTTTTATCTCTCAAATGAGATCGGTCAGCTGGTTGCCAACCAGGTAGTCCAATTCGGGTCAAGTGCCTCCATGCCGGTGTCTGGCACCTTTCAGTAGCTCCTCACCCGGCGGGGGCGGAGCGTTTCCATAGTCATGAGGACCCGTCCCGACCGCGGGCCGGGCCTCTCTCGCGGTCAGGTCCTCTATGAGACGACGAAGGCCAACTTGACGGTGGCGTTGTACTGGGTGACTTCCCCGTCTCTTACCCGGGCGGTTTGGGCGAGCACCTCGACGCCGGTGATTCCCTTGACACTCTCGGATGCCTTGGCGACGGCCTGGCCGACCGCGTCTTCCCAGCTTTCCTCGGACACGCCGATGACTTCGATGACCTTGATGGCGCCCCTTGAAATGTAGTCGCCCACTATTTCCTCCTCAGTTGACTGGCCAAGAAGTTAGCGGCTCAGATCAGGATCCCGAGAACGAGGGCCGCCCCGGCCACTGCAAAACTGATGGCAGAGCGGGCTCGCTCATCTCGAGCGAGCCGCTGCCAGGCCAGGGTGATGAGCACGCCCGCGATGAGGCCTCCGACGTGGGCCTCCCACGCAATACGAGGGACCGCGAAAGGCAGCAGAAGGTTGATGCCAAGGATGATGCCGATGCTTTGAAGGTTGGCTCGTCCGGCCGGAGTGTGGCGGCTCTTCCAGGCCGAGGCCAGCCAAGCCCCGAATAACCCGAACACTGCTCCTGAGGCGCCGACTGCCGGCCCCGAGTTGGTGGCGACGTAGGCGACGCTGCCCAGCAGCGCTGAAGCGAGGTAAAGGCCTGCGAAAGGGACCGACCCGACCTGGCGCTCAATTCCCGGGCCAAGCACGTAGAGGGCCCACATGTTGAAGAGAATGTGGGTGAGGCCGGAGTGGAGGAAGGCGGTCGTGATGAGCAACCACCAGTCACCTTGCTCGACGGCCGGCGGGAAAAGAGCGAAGTTCTCGAATATTCGATTGTTCAGCTCGGGGCTGACCGCTCCGAGGATGTAAATGATGACTGAGCTGGCAAGGAGGAACATCGTGACAGGAGGGATGGCGGAGCTTCGGGCCCGTAACTGCCTGCCGGTGATGACGGTTGTCCGACCGCGCTGTTTGGCGCAGTCGGGACATTTCTGGCCGACCGGTGAGTCGATGGAACAGTCGACGCAGATCGGCTTCTCACAGTCCGAACATGACAAGTACGTACCCCGACCAGGGTGGCGGTAGCAGGTAGGTGCGGTTGGGGTTTGCTCCATGGCACCCATATAACCGGACGGGCGCTCGGATCGTTCCCAAATCGAAGCGAGGACGGCCATTGCCGTTCTCGCTTCTTCCCCGTTTGCCTCGCTAGGTGAGGCGTGGGATCTCGGGAGATCAGATCTCGCGAGCCCAGCGTGGGACCTCGCGTCCAGCTCAGTTGTGAATATCTTCACAAGAAGTATGCGGGGTGGGCTCGGATGGGTCTTAGGGCCATAAGTCCTCAAACCAGCGCCCGGAGAAGGCGTCTCACTCGTGGGGTACCATCCCCCGGTGGAGTACCAGGCGCTATACCGGAAGTATCGGCCGCAGTCGTTTGGCGAGATCGTCGGCCAGGATCACGTAACTTCAACGCTGCAACGTGAGGTGCTCGAGGATAAGGTGAGCCACGCTTACCTGTTCGCCGGCCCGCGTGGCACCGGGAAAACGACCACCGCCCGGGTGCTTGCCAAGTCCCTGAATTGCCTCGATCGCGGCTCCGATGGCGAGCCGTGCAACAAGTGCCTGTCGTGTCTCGGGATCACCGAGGGGTCATCACTGGACGTCATTGAGCTGGATGCTGCCAGTCACAACAAGGTCGAGGACATCCGAGAAATTCGCGTTAACGTCGCCACGGTGGCATCGGTGAGCGGTGCCCGCCGGGTGTACATCCTGGACGAGGCTCACATGTTGTCACGAGCAGCGTCAAACGCTCTATTGAAGACGCTCGAAGAGCCGCCCGAGCGGGTCCACTTCGTGCTGGCGACCACCGAGCCCTACAAGCTGCTCGACACCGTCCGGTCCCGCAGCCAGCGGTTCGACTTCCATCCCATCGGTGTTGAGGCCCTGAGCAACTATCTCGGCGCCATCGCCGACAGGGAGGATTTTGCGGCGGCGCCGGAGGCTCTCACCGCCATCTCGCACCACGCCGCCGGCTCAGTCCGCGACGGTATGGGTCTTCTCGAACAGGTTGCCGCGCTTGGCTCCGGGACGGTCGACGCAGCCGGTGTGTCTGCCGCCCTCGGGCTCGTCGGATCAGAGGCGTTCGACCGTCTGTCTGAGGCCATCGCCACCCAAGATGCCAAAGCGGGTCTCGAGCTGGTCGCCGACATTGCCTCGCAGGGTTCGGACCTGCGCCGCTTCGTCTCCGACGCTCTCGCCTATTTCCGGGGAGTCTTCCTTGTCCACTACGCACCAAACATCGAGGAGATAGTCGACGAATCCCCGGACCGCATCGAAGGATGGCGGACGACTGCCCGCAGCATGACGCCTGCCGACGTCATCCAGGCAATCGACCAGCTTTCGGAGGCGTTGTTGCAGTTACGAGAAGGCCGGGAGGAGCGCCTCGTTGTGGAGTTGACAATCATCAGGCTCACTCGTCACGACACCGCCATCGACGCTGTCTCGCTGGCTGCTCGGCTCGACCGTATCGAAGGACGGCTTCGGCGGGATCCGGCTCCACCATCGGCTGCACAAGGTGTGGTATCGGAACCTGCAGCCCCTCGTGTCAAACCGGCTTCGACCGGCGCCGTCGCGATGGAAACCGTCCCGACCAGAGCAGGGGTTCCTACAGATGCTCCGTTCGAGGAGACAGTAGAACCGGCGGCGGCCACTGAGGCGTCGTCGGCACCAATGAAGGATGAGATGCCGGACGCCGAGGTGACGATGAAGGCGGTGGAGTCGGCCTGGCCTGCCCTGATAGGCAAGGTTCGAGAGGCAGTCGGGCCCCGCCGGTACGCCCTGCTCAAGGAAGCGACACCCGGATCGGCCGAGGCCAACCAGCTTGTGTTGCACCTGCCACCCCATTTGACGTTTCACCTCGAGTCGCTCCAAGAAGACCAGGCACTGCGTGAGGTGGTGGAGATGGCTGCCTCCGACCTGCTCGGAGGCAGAGTGCGGGTCGCCTACGAGCCAGGTCCCGACACCGGCCCGGCTCTCGCCGCCGTACAGGACCCGATTCCCGAGAAGCCTGCCAGGGCCCCCGATCCGGCCGATCTGGTAGACGCCGCCGAGGGCGGCATTGACCCAACCAAACTCGTGGAAGACATTCTCGGCGGTGAAGTCATCGAAGACGACGGCCCGGCTTCGCCGGGCTTGGGAGTTACTTCGTAACTCCGGGCAGACGACGGCCCGGCTTCGCTGGGCATGGGAGTTACTTCGTGACTCCGGGGCAGACGGGCCGGCTTCGCCGGGGCTGGGGGTTATTTCGTAGTTTCTTGGCAGATGGGCCGGCTTCGCCGGGGCTGGGGGTTAT
>JAUXJL010000077.1 GCA_030624805.1 Acidimicrobiia bacterium | reverse complement strand
GACGTCGGCGCGGTTGCGGTCGACGCGGTGCGAGCGTGGCGTGTGGAAGTACCAATGGACTTCCTTCTCGCCGAAGTCCCGGACCCGGGGGCGCTGGATCATGTTTCCCCGGACCTCGATGGAACTGCCGCGACCGCCGACGGCCTTTACGTCTTCGCACGTGGCGCGCCGGTCCGGTCACGATTCTTCGCGCCCCGCCTCGGTGTGGACGAAGACCCCGCGACCGGCTCGGCGGCGGTGGCGCTGGCGACGTTGTTCAGGTTCGAGGGGACGGAACAAGGCTCGCTCGAGATCCTCCAGGGCCCGGCGGGTGGCTCATCGCGCATCCTCGTTGTGTGGAACGGGACGGCGATCGAGTTGGGCGGAACGGTTGTGAAGGACGAGGTGAGGCAACTTGCACGGTAGCCGGTGGGCGGTACGCAACACGCGCGGCGCCACAACTCCGTTATCAACGGTGAACCTTGAACTGCTCACTCCAAGTCTTCGAGTGTCTTCGGCCACTCATCCTTGAGGATGCGTGAGAGCGACCGGTCGGCGAGGATCTTTCCGCCGGTTTGGCATCCTGGGCAGTAGTTGAGCTCATTGGATGTCGCATAGACGATGCGCTGGACGGGTGACCCGCACACCGGGCAAGCTTGTTTGAACTTGCCGTGGACCGCCATCTCGTCGTGGAAGGCGGTGACCTTGTCGGGGAACCCGTCGCCGAGCTCCGCTCGGAGCCGTTCGGTCCACTCGCTGAGCACCTCGACAACGGCGGCGTGTATGGCCACGGCCTCCTCTCTGCTCATCTGGCTGGTCAGTTTGAAGGGCGACATTTTGGCCCGATGCAGGATCTCGTCCGAATAGGCGTTGCCGATTCCGCTAAACAAGCGCTGGTCGGTGAGGGCTCGTTTCACCGTGTGGCGAGCCCCGAGCAGCTGATCGCCGAACTCCTCAGGAGTGGCGCTGAGAGGTTCCATCCCACCTCGATCGTGCTCCGCCAGGGCCGCCTCCCCCCTGAGCAGGTGGAGGGTTGCCCGTTTCTTGGTGCTTTGTTCGGTGAGGAGGATGGTGCCTGGCTGGAAGTCGAACGCCGCCAGGCCAACCTTCTTGGGAATCGAGGCGCCTTTAGGCTTCCACCGAAGGCGTCCCGAGATCATGAGATGGAGCACGAGGAACAGGTCGTCATCGAGCTCGAACACAATCCGCTTTCCGATGCGGCGGAGGCCAAGCACAGTCTTGCCGTGCGCGGCGTCGATAGGCGGATCGTAGGAGCCGAGCAAGGAGATCCCGGTGATGCGGATCTTCTCGATTTTTTCGCCCACGACGAAACGGTCGAGTGCCTCGATGTAAATGGTGATGTCGGGAAGTTCGGGCATGAGTTTTCATTACCATTCTGGCAATCGCGCGGGCTTGAGCGGGGGGACGGTAAGGGGCAGTACGCAATACGCAGTACGCAGCAACGCCTCCGGCGTTGCTGAGGACTTGCTTCGCAACTCCAGCACACGGAGCATCGGGACGTGGGCTCGGAGTTGACCCGGCTGGCAACACAATTCCGCCTGCCGCGGTTCTGGCGTATTGCGTATTGGTATTGCGTTCCGCGTACTGCGGTTGTAACGAGAAGGGTGATGGCCAACCACCCCGTCCGTAGACTGCCCTCTCATGGCCGGCTCTGAATCACGCACGCTCGTCCTCCTGGCACTCCTCGCCAACGTCCTCATAGCCATCATGAAGTTCGTTGCGGCCGCCATAACCGGTTCGGCGGCCATGCTGGCCGAAGGTTTCCACTCAACGGCCGATAGCGGCAACCAGCTCTTCTTGCTCCGTGGTGCGGCGGTGTCCCGTTATGGGCCGAATGTCCGCCACCAGTTCGGACGCGGGAAAGAGCTCTACTTCTGGTCGCTGATGGTGGCCGTTTTTCTGTTCGTCGGCGGCGCCGTGGTCTCGTTTTTTCAAGGGTATGAGCGCTTCCGACACCCCGAAGAGACCACGAATCTGGCGTGGAGCCTAGGCGTGCTCGCGGTGGCGGCCGCCTTTGAGATCGGGATCGCCTTTTGGCCTGCCGTGAAGGAATTCAACTACCGACGGGGCAGTCGGAAGGTGTGGATAGCTATCCGCGAGTCAAAAGACCCGGCGCTCATGGTGGTGTTGTTCGAGGACAGCGCGGCTGTGATCGGCGTCTTCATCGCCGCAAGCGGGATTCTCCTCGCCGAGTGGACCGGCAACCCACGCTGGGATGGAGCTGCATCGATGACCATCGGTGGATTGTTGGCCGTTGTTGCATTTCTGGTCGCCTTTGAGGTCAAGAGTCTCCTCGTCGGTGAGAGCGCCAGTCGGCAGGTGCGGTCCGAAATTAGGGCCGCGGTCCTTTCTCACCCGAATGTCGAGAGCATCGGCCGGCTTCTCACTATGCACATGGGCCCGAGTGAGATCGTTGTCAATCTCGACGTCGACTTCAAGGACGGCCTGACCGGCGCAGAAGTGGAGTCCACCATCGACGAGATCGAGGCTTCGGTGCACCAGGTTGCGCCGGACGCAAGTCAGATCTTCGTCGAGCCCGAGTCGGCACGATGAGGGCTTCGGCACCGGCATCGTCGGCCAACCTTGGCCCGGGATTCGATGCACTCGCCCTGGCGCTCGAGCTTCGGTGCGAAGTATCGGTCGAAGCCAGCTCGGAATGGGAGATCTCTGACGATCCGGATGGATTCATCGAAGGCGCCGCTCGGCGGATAAGCACCCAGCCCCTGCGAGTTGCCGTGACATCTGCGATCCCAATCGGCAAGGGTCTCGGTTCGAGTGCCGCTCTACTGGCTTCGCTCGAAGCCTCGGTTCGGCGACACGAGGGTGTCGAGGTGGACTTGGACGAGTTGTTCAAGTCGGTGACGGCGGCGGAGGGACACTCGGACAACGCAGCTGCCGCGGTGTACGGAGGCCTCGTGCTGGCCCGAGCCGGTGGAGTGCATCCTCTGGAAATACACCCCTCCCTCTCGGTGGTTGTAGCCGTTCCTCGAGAAGCCTTGTCCACCCGGGAAGCCCGCCGGGCGCTGCCGGACACGGTTCCGTTTGAGGTGGCGGCCCGCACCGCCGGACGGTCGATCCGGCTCGTGGAGGGGCTTCGAACCGGCGATCAGACACTACTGGGCAGCATTGGATTGGATGAGCTTCATGAACCGTCCCGAATATCGCTTCGGCCCATCATCGGGACACTGCTCGAGGTTGCCATCCGGGCCGGGGCTCCGTTCGCCTCAATCAGTGGGTCCGGGCCATCCGTCATCGCGGTGGTCGAAACCTCCTCTGCTCCATCAGTGAGGGAGGCGCTGGCCGCGGAAGAGTGCCTGGTGCTCAGCCCGGCCATCGCTGCGGACGGCGTTCGGTAAGCCGCGGCTGCTAGTAAACGCTCCACGGCACCGCCAGCACAACCGAGCGGCAGCCTGCCAGCGTGTTGACGGTCTCGAGGTAGAAGGCCGTTGCGAAGTGGGCACCTCCAGCCGCGTCCTCGGCGATGCAGTACCACAGTCCCGAGCCGCTCTGTGTGACGATGAGCACTTCCTGGTCATCGTCGACGTAGGCGACCATACCGACACCAGCCTCGCCGACGTCTTCCACGAAAGAGGCCGTCTCGGAAATCTCATTGAGGGCTGAAGTGGGGATGTCGTAGTCCCCGGCTCCGACATACAAGACCCGCGCCAGCAGAAGAGTGTCGTTGAGAAGGTCGATGGCAGATGTGTTGGCCGAGCCGTTGGAGGCGATTGAATCGACGCTGGTGCACGGATGGACGGCGGCGTACCACACGCCACCCCACTCCCAGGCGCCCAGGCTCTCGACCTTGACTGTCTCCAGAGAATCGAGATAGCGGACATCGAACGTGGCTGCGGCCTCGTCGTCGGCACCGGTGATGGTCATGGGGCTGAACGAGACCGCCGTCGGGCTGAAGTGGAATGGGGCGAGGGCGGCGATAGTGTCGGCCGGTGTGCACTCGAAAAGCGGTGGAACCGCCGCGTGGTAGGCAGCCCAGTCCTGGACAGCGTAGGCAGTCATGAAGTCCCTGAGAACCGCCTCGATCTCGGTCTTGTCGGCTGCGGTGAGGGGGGTTCCCGGGATGGTGGTGGTGGTCGGGACACCCGGGACACCCGGGACGCCCGGAACGGTGGTCGTAGTCGTGAGCTCGGGCGGAATGGTTGCCTCAGTGGGGGGAGGCGCCAGCGTGGTTGTGGCGATGATGAGCGGATACGAAGCATCGCCATCGGCGACGTCGTTGGCTGCATCACATGGATCGATAGCGACTCGCCAACCCTCAGTTTCAGCGACCGCCAGCAGCCCTTCTACATGAAACGTGCCGACCTGGTCGTAGACGTTGAGGCTTCCGGTGCCAAAGTCTCCAACGATTGAAACCTCGAAGGCGCCAACGAATTCGATCTCAGTCGGTTCGGCATCGATGGAGTCAACAATGTCGGCGTAACGCTCAGCGCCGCAGGTGGCTCGAAAAGCGACCGAGCTCGCCTCATAAACCGCGTCCCAATCTCGGGCGCCCACGGCTTTGAAATAGCCGGTGAGTAGTTCACTGACGAAACTCTCTGCCTGAGCCCGGTCAAAGGTTGTCGCCGTGGTCTCGACCGCCTCAGGTGCGCTGATGAGATCAAGCAGCGCCTGGCCTGCATCTGGTGAGGCGGCCGGTGGTGCGGTGATCGGCGAACTCGGAGCCCCGCTTCCGTCGGCACCTGAGCAGGAGGAAGCAACCAGGACGAGGCCAACCACCAATGCCGTTGTGAAGCGAGTCTTGCGGCGCATACCAGGAGATATCGACTCTCGGTACAGGCCTCTTTAGCGGTTAGCCGCCCACGTTGAGGCCGCTGAGACCAGCTCGTCAAACAGACTGCGGGCCGCCGGCTCGGTTCCAACCAGGTTTTCTGGATGCCACTGAACACCCAGAAACGCCCATGAGGCATCCTCCGACTCGACGGCCTCGATAACGCCGTCCTCACTCCATGCGATGGGCCGAAGGCCGGGCGCCGGCCTGGAAATTGCCTGATGATGGAGGGAGTTGACCTTGAGCGAAGTCGTGCCGAAAAGCTCCGCCAGGCCACTCCCCTCGGCCAGGTCGATCGTCTGATGGGCCTCGGCGGCGGCCCCGTCGCCTGTAACGAAGTGTTCGAACCCACCCGCAACTTCACTTTCGATGTCTGCGATGAGATCACCTCCGAGCGCAACGTTGAGCACCTGGATGCCGCGGCAAATCGCCAGGACGGGCAACCTCTGCGAAGCCGCATATTTGGCGACCGCCACGTCCATTTGGTCACGGGCAAGGTGCACCCCGTACACGGTGCCATGACCGTCACCGTCGTACAGCTCAGGGGCCACGTCTCCACCGCCGGTCATGACGATGCCGTCGAGCCTCTCCAAAGCGTCGGGCACTGCCGTGGCATCCATTATGGGAAGAACAAACGGAATCCCGCCCGCTCGGACCACTGCCTCCGAGTAGGTGAGCGTCACCGTTGTGGCGGGCTGCGACCCATAATGTGTCGCAACATCGCGCTGCTGCGAGGTGATTCCGATAACCGGTGTCATGGAAAACAGACTAGGTGTGTTTGCGTAGTCGGGCACTGCGGGCCATGCTATGCCCAATGGGATCAGTGATTAAGAAGCGGCGCAAGAAGATGTCGAAGCACAAATACCGCAAACGACTGCGCGCCAACCGCCACAAGCGCAAGAAGTAATACGCGGTACGCGGCACGCAGCACGCAGTACGCCAGAATCCCTTGCTATTACCGGTAGTTGCGGCGACCGAAACCGGCCTGTGGGGCGGCCAAACGCACTCTGGGAAGTCTGGCATATTGCGTCCTGCGTCCTGCGTCCTGCGCTTTTAGCTGATCGGTTTGCTCCACTCCTCGGGTGGGTACTTCTTGGCGCGGTCTGCCTGCAACCGGGCGGCGTAGGCGGCAGCCTCGCTGCGGCGGCTCATTTCGAGCTTGGAAAGCAGGTTTGACACGTAATTCTTCACAGTCTTTTCGGCCAGGAAGAGGCTTTCAGCAATCTGGCGATTGGTTTTGCCTTCCGAAATCAGGTCGAGGATCCTTCGCTCCTGCGGTGAGAGCCGTGCCAGGAGTGGATCGTCTGGTTCGTCGCCTCGAATGCGGGCAAAGAGTCGATCGGTGAGGTTGGGGTCGAGGAGGGACTCGCCATCGGCGACCCGACGGATCGCATCGACGAGATCTGCGGAGTCGATCCGCTTGAGGACATACCCGGCTGCCCCGGCCATGATCGAAGACACCAGTGCCTCCTCATCGGCGTATGACGTGAGCATGAGCACGTTCACCTCCGGCCAGCGCGATCGGATCTCCCGGCACGCCTCAACGCCTGTTCCATCGGGCAATCGAACGTCCATCACCACTACATCCGGGGAGTGGTAGCCGACTTGTCGGATGGCGGATTCAACGTCCCCGGCTTCGCCGACTACCTCCAGGTCGTCTTGTGCATCGATGAGTGCCTTGAGACCCTGACGTACCACTTCGTGGTCATCGACCACCACAACCTTCATGAACTGCTCCTAGCGGCTGGCGCCAGCGTATCGCACCACATTTGTTGATTGAGACGGCCAGTTGACCCATACCGCCAGGACGAAAGTCCATTCCTCGTTAGCCTCTTGGCAATGGAGGAACCGCTCTTTTCTCCCGGGGACGTTGCTCGACTAGTCGGGGCCGCCGCCACCGTCGCCGGGGCTGCGGAATTAACGGACACCCTCGAAGCGCTCGTCGAGACCGGTATGGATTTGACGGGGGCCAAATATGGCGCTCTGGGAGTGCTGGGAACCCATGGGTTCCTGAAGGAATTCATCCACAAAGGAATACCACTGGATGTAGTCGATCAGATCGGCCCTCCACCGGCCGGCCACGGCCTGCTCGGCACTATCACGCGCAGAGGCGGAGGGGTGCGGATCCCTCACATTGCCGATCACCCTGACTCGGTCGGCTTCCCCGAACACCACCCGCCGATGGATTCGTTTCTGGGAGTCCCAATCCGAGTAGCTGATGAGGTGTACGGCAATTTGTATCTGACGGACAAGGAGGGCGGCTTTCTCGAGGAGGACATGGCCCTCGTTGAGGCGCTGGCGATCATTGGTGGATCGGCCATCGCCAACGCCCGTCTTTCTCGCCGACTGCGGACTGTGGCCATTGTCGAGGATCGTGAGCGAATTGCCCGGGATCTGCACGATGCCATCATTCAAGATATCTTCGCCGTCGGACTCGGTTTGCAGGCCCTGGCCGGTCGGATAGACGACAGCGAGATAGCCGACGAGATCCGCGATGCCACCGGCCGGCTCGACGAGTCCATTACATCGCTCCGACGCTTCATCTTCGACCTCCGGCCCCCAGTGTGGGCGCAGCGGCGCATTCGCGAGGAACTCATCGACTTGGCCGATTCGCTCGCCGACTCGTATACGTCCCAGGTCGAGTTGCTATTTCGAGGGGAAGTCGACAACCTCCCCGACCGTCTCTTTGACGAGATACTTCCGATCGTTCGAGAGTCGCTGAGCAATGCACTTCGTCATGCGGGAGCAGTGAAGATAACGACGACCCTCGAGCGCCGGGCCCAGCAGTTGATCATCCGGACGGTTGACGACGGCGCGGGCTTCGACATCGAAGCAGTTGGTGATGGAATGGGTCTTGAGAATCTTCGTACCCGCGCCTCCGATCTCGGCGGTTTCGCCGAGATCACCTCCGGGGTGGGTACAGGCACGACAGTTGAGGTGACGCTTCCGCTCTAGGTGTATGTCGCGGTTTGTGTGTAACGCCTTGGGGGATACGGTGCTCGTGATCTTCTTCCTTCAACTCATTGAGGGGAATGGCCGGGAACGCTTCGCGGTCCTATGGAGTTGCGAAGCAACTCCTAAGCCGGGCAAAGCCCGGCCGGGGACAGCCCGGCCGGTGGCGCTCAGAGTCTCCCGGGCCGGGTACGGGGCGCGAATCCTGCGCCGGACGACCGCCCGCTCATCTCGTCGATCGGCACTTTCACCACCACCTCGGAGGGGGCGAGGGGCGTGGGGCGGGAGAAGGCGAGAGCAGACCCGAACACGTTGCGATACTTCACCAGCAAGAGTCCGATGGCATTGGCTTCCTCGCCCTGGTCCTCGACCATTTCGGCCGTTCCCCACACCAGGACGCTCTCCCAATCACCCTGGTCGTTCGAGTAACGGCTGACTTCGAT
>JAUXJL010000238.1 GCA_030624805.1 Acidimicrobiia bacterium | reverse complement strand
CTTAACCCGCTCTCATCTCCCCTTCAGGTGAGTAGGGGACGATGCCTTGCACCAGAAAGGACCTGTGTATGAAACATCTAATCGCAGCAGTAGCTACCCTCACCGCCATCGTGGCCGGCATCCTGGTGGCTACCTCCCTGAGTTCTTCGGCCCAGGAAGACGGGGACAGCGATGACACCCCCACCACAACCACCGTCCCCGGCGACGCTGATCACGGAGTCTTCGGATTCCACTTCGATGGAGAGTTCCTCGAAGGCGACCTCCCCCCCGAGCTCGACGAGCTGCTGACCTGTCTCGCCGGAGAAGGGATAGAGGTCCCAGAAGCTGGCGACCGGCCCTCCCGGTTCGAGCTGCGGGGAATCGAAGGACTCCCAGAAGCGCTCGAGGCCTGTGGGCTGCCGGAGTTCCGCGGGGCCTTCCCCTTCGGTGGTGAGTTCGGTGAGAACTTCCGTTTCGGTGGAGAGTTTCCAGAAGACTTCTCATTTGGCAAGCCCTACTCCGGCGAGGGTTTCGACTTCGATTTCCGTTTTGGTCGTGACCTCTTCGATCGTGACGAGTTGGCCACCTGTTTGGCCGACCTCGGCAGCTTCGACAGCGTCGAGGAGGTTCGGGCCCAGCTGGACATATGTTTGCCTGAGCTCCCCGATCTCGATGAGCTCGACCTGGAGGGCTTCGATGGATTCCTCGGTCGTGGTAGGGGTGGCCTCGGGGGCTGGTTCGGGTTCGACTTCGAGGACCCGGCTCCCGAGTTGGAAGGTGCCTCCGCCTGATTCACTCTCTCCTGGTTGAGGGTCGGGCTCGGCTCAACCAAGGGTCGGTTCGGTAACGTGTCAAACGGCCGCCCAGTACACTTTTGAGCCATGCCCCGGCTCATTGAACCCTCAGTCATCGACGCGCTGGCCGCCGGTCTCGAAGGCCCGATCCATCAGATGCGGCTGGCATCGACCCCGGTGGACCTTGATCCGCTCGCACTGGTGCGGGCAGGTGCGGCCACCTCGGGCTGGGCCGGGTATTTCTCCTCACCGGGGCGCGACGTTGGCGGGATCGGTGTCGGGTGGCGGATGACCGCCTCGGGGCCCACCCGTTTGCTCGACCTGGATGGCGCCATCCGGTCTCACAATTTCGACGCCCCCGTGATGGTTGGCTTTTCGTTCTCAGCCGCCGGCCCGCGGCTCGCCGAGTGGGATGGTTTTGCTCCGGCGGCTGCCGTTGTCCCGCTTGTTTCGATCGTCAGAAAAGCCGGCGGCTCGCGGATAGCTGTGGCGGTACCGGCCGGTCGTGAGGCCCGGGACGTGCTCGAGATAATGCTGGGCCTGACGGTAGCGAGCCCTCGGCGAGTGTTTGAAGCAGCCGACCATGTCGTTGAGTCACGGCCCTCCCCAAACGCCTGGCGTGAGGCGGTTGCCGAGGCCGTGAGCGCCATCCGGGCTGGCTCGATAGAGAAGGCTGTGCTGGCCCGATCGGTATCTGTCCGGACCGACGTTCCCGCTCGCCCTTTCGACCTCGTTTCGTTGTTGCGGGATGGGTATCCGGATTCATTCACGTTCGGGTGGCAGGAGGGCGATTCGGTGTTTGTGGGTGCCAGCCCCGAGTTGTTGGTGGCCCGGGAGGGTGCTGAGATCACCGCGAATCCGCTGGCCGGGTCGGCAGCCCGCGGTGCCGACGATCACGAGGATATCCAGCTTGGCCATGCGCTGAGGGCCAGCCACAAGGACCAGCGTGAGCACGTGTACGTGGTGGAGGACATCAGAGCGCGACTCGAACCTCTTACTGATGACCTGTCGGTTCCGGCTGATCCAGTGCTGCGTAAGTTCCCAACCGTTCAGCATCTGTCGACCGAGATCACGGGCCATTTAGCCCAAGCCCGCTCAGTTGTGGAACTGGCCGATGTGCTGCATCCGACCCCGGCTGTTGGTGGGACACCCCGCGATGACTCGCTCCTGTATCTCGACAAGATCGAAGAGATCGACCGCGGGTGGTACGCAGGCGGTGTCGGCTGGTGCGACACAGACGGTGACGGCGAGATCGCTGTTGCGCTCCGGTGCGGATTGCTGAGGGGAACGACCGCTTACTTATACGCCGGCGCCGGCATTGTGGCCGATTCCGACCCAGACGAAGAGTTGTTCGAGACTCGTCTCAAGTTCCGCCCCATGCTCGATCTGCTGTCAGCTACCTAGCGCGGCCGCCACCCGCTCAACGGCTTCCCGATGAGCAACGGCTCCGGCCGCCCGGTCGAAGGGGATCTCGATGAGTCGGGGTCCGCCTGCTGGTTTGGACACCTCGCCTGCCAGACCATCGGCCGACGTGACCCGGGCGAACTCCCAGCCAAATAGGCGAGCCGCCTGGGAGAAGTCGAGCCCGTGCGGGGTGCCAAATAACTCGTCGAACTCGGGCAACTCGGCGGGTGGGAGCATATGGAAGATGCCTCCCCCGTTGTTATTGAGGACGATGAGGGTCACATCCACGTTGTGGCGCCCCGCCCACGCAAGCGCCGTGAGGTCGTGGAGCAGTGAAAGGTCGCCACTGATCATGAACGTGGGTCGGCCACTGGTGACCGCAGAACCGATTCCCGAGGAAATGAAACCGTCGATGCCACTGGCGCCGCGGTTGGCCAGCGGGCGGATGTCCTTCGAAGATGGGCTGAGCATGAGGTCGACGTGTCGAACCGGCATCGACGACGCCACCCACACTGTGGACGGACTGGGCGCTGCATCCAGGATCGTTGCAACGGCCTCGAGCTCGGTGAAACCCGGCGGTGCTTGAGCGAGCGCTCCGGCGGCAGCTTGGTCCGCCGCCAGCCATCGCCCGACCCAGGCATCGGATGCTGGTGTGGTGACGAGCTTGGCGAGTTGTCCGGCCGTCGTGTCGGGGTCGGCCGTCAGCACCATCTGAGCCGTGCCTCCCGGATCCCGCCAACCGGTGGTGTCGACGATGGCATATGCGACCTTCGGATGGGCAGCCAGCCAGGCGTTGACGGGCTTTGACGTTGGGGCGGCTCCGAATCGGACGGCGACCTCGGGAGCCACCGACTCCATGAACCCGGCCTGGGTGAGTGCGTCGTAGTGCCCAACCACCCGACTCAGGTCGTGGGGCCCGGCCCTCAGACTCGAAAACGGGTCGGCGAGGATCGGGAACCCGGTCGCTCGCGACAAATCGATGAGGCCGCCGGCAGGCTGCGGGCCCGGCAGGGGCCCGGCGATGAGAATGCCCCGCTTCCCGCTGACCATTTCGGCAAGGGATCGCACGGACTGCTCCTCGGGGGCGTTGGATGGTGCGGTCCACGTGGTGGTCCGGCCGGGCCGTCCAAAACCGGGGAAGCGGCCGCCGGGCACAAGGGGCTCGTCAAAGGGAAAGTTGATGTGGACGGGACCGGCCGGTGAAGTGACCGATTGTGCCCACGCCCGGGCAGCCATTGCCCGTGTATCGGCCAGATTCGCGACCGCGGCCAGTGGTGCGTCGTCGAATTGTTTGACATTACTTCCAAAGAGGTTGACTTGATCGATGGTCTGGTTGGCGCCGGATCCCCTTAAGCCCGGAGGTCGGTCGGCCGTCAGGAGCATGAGGGGCACCCGGCCAAACCGAGCCTCGACCACTGCCGGGTACAGCTCGGCGGCGGCTGTGCCCGAGGTCGTGACCACCGCGGTTGGGTTTCCGGTCGTTTTGGCGATTCCAAGAGCAAAGAAGGCGGCGGAGCGTTCGTCGTGATGAACCCAGTGTGAGACGCTCGGGTGACGCGAAAACGTAAGCGCGAGCGGTGCCGACCGCGAGCCAGGGCTGATGCAGACGTGGCGAAGGCCGTGGGCGACCAGCTCATCGACGAACGCCACAATCATGTCGTAGGTTTGTGCCATCGGCGCGAGGTTACAGTCGGCGCACATCTCACCGGGGAACCACCTAGTGTGGTGGATAACTAACACGTGAAAACCGGGATACGGGAGGCCGCATGAATATCGTTGGGTT
>JAUXJL010000297.1 GCA_030624805.1 Acidimicrobiia bacterium | reverse complement strand
TTTGCTGCTCATGGACGGTGGCTCGAGCCGGGGATCCCAGCCAACCTTGCGGTCTTCGACCCCGAGAAGAAATGGGTACCGGGTCGGTTTGTGTCCCGCTCGAAGAATTCCCCTTTCGTGGGCCGGCCCCTGCGTGGCAGCGTCCGCTTCACGATCTATCGCGGTCGGGTCACCCACGGCCTCACGCCGGTCGCGGGACGCGAAGATTGAACGTCGCGACGACACTCGGCTCAATTACGTTGCGAAGTCCGCTGATCGCCGCAGCCGGGACTGTTGGGTCGGTGCACGACTTCGCCGATGTTGACGCTCTGTCCGTCTACGGGGCTGCGGTGGCCAAATCGGTGAGTGGTGAGCCGTGGCCGGGCCGACCGGCACCCCGCCTCGCCCCGGCCGGCGAGGGGATGCTCAACGGGATCGGGATCCAGAACCCGGGAATCGACGAGTGGCGTAACGCCATGCCGAGTCCCGAGTCATTGCCGGTACCGGTGTGGGGCTCGGCGGTGGGGCTGAACGCGGCGGAATTTGCACTGGTTGCCAAGGGGCTCACCGCCGCGGGAGTTGCCGCGGTGGAAGTCAACCTCTCCTGTCCAAACTTGGAGGATGGGCAGATGTTTGCGCTCGACAGCGCGGCAGCTGCGACGGTGGTCGGATCAGTTAGGGCTGTCACCGACGTGCCGCTCGGAGCCAAATTATCTCCCAACAGCGAAGATATCGCTGAGGTCGCGGCGGCCGTCGTCGAGGCCGGCGCCGACTTTGTGACTCTGACAAACACGGTATGGGGTATGGGAATCGACACTGCAACGAGGCGCCCCCGACTCTCGAGCGTCATCGGGGGGTATTCGGGGGTTCCCCTCAAGCCGATAGCGCTGCGGTGTGTGTGGGAGGTTGCTCGTTCGTCGAAGGTACCGATCGTTGGTTGCGGAGGGATCCGGACGGGTGAGGATGTGGCCGAGTTTCTACTGGCAGGCGCCAGTGCGGTGCAGCTCGGGACGATTCACTTTGCAGAACCGCGGGCGGGCCGGAGAATTCTGGCGGAGCTCGAGGCGTACTGCGACGGTGCTGGAGTGGAGACCGTGGACGAGCTCGTGGGGGCGTCCCATGAGTGAACGATTGCTCGTTGCCCTCGACCTCCCCACGGCGGAGGACGCGGTGCGACTCGCCCGCCAGCTCGCCCCTTATGTGGGCGGATTCAAGATCGGCCTCGGGCTTCTTTACGGACCGGGCCCGGCGACGGTGGCTGCCGTCACAGAAGTCGGTAAGCCGGTGTTCGCCGAGGCCAAACTGCACGACATCCCGAGCCAGGTTGAACGGGCGGCGCGACGCCTGGCGGCTCTTGGTGCGCGCTGGATAACAGCTCACGGTTCCGGCGGCGTCGACATGCTCGAGGCTGCAGGCAAAGGAGCGCAGGCGGCAGGGACCAGGGCCGGGATCCTGGCGGTGACGGTGTTGACCAGCCTGGACGATACCGATGTCGAACGGTTGGCACCCGGAAGCAGCGCCGGGAAGCTCACGTCCCGTCTGGCCAAATCCGCTCAAGAGGCTGGCTGTGAGGGGGTGATTTGTTCGCCCCGTGAGTTGGGTGTGGTAGCGACGGTGGCGCCGGAATTGCTCAAAGTCACACCCGGAATCCGCTTCAGCGATGCGACGAGCGACGATCAGGCTCGCACGCGCAGTCCGGAAGATGCTGTGGCCCGGGGAGCCGACCTGGTTGTCGTTGGCCGCCCGATCGTTGGTTCTCAGGACCCGGTTGCGGCTGCCATCAAGTTTTCGGAGGCGTTAGAGTCCTGACTCTTCCCACGGGAAAGGTCGAGAACTTGGCATTGCCAGAGACCACGCATGAGCAGAGAACGGCGGCGCTCGAGAAAGCGGCGGCGGCCCGTCGGGTTCGAGCAGAGCTCAAGGAGCTTCTCAAGACCGGAAGCCTGACGTTGCCCCGGCTTTTCGAACGCGCCGACGAGGATGAACTTGTTGCCGGCATGAAGGTCTATTCGCTGGTGGCATCGGCACCGGGAGTAGGCAAGGTGAAGGCCGGGCGCACAATGTCCGAAATCGGTATCCCTGATAATCGCAGAATTCGCGGTCTCAGTGAGCGCCACAGACCAGCTCTCAGCGACTATCTCGGCTAGCCACGAGCCCGGCGGCTCGCCGGCTCGAGGACGTTTGTTCGTCATTTCGGGCCCGTCCGGCGTAGGCAAAGGCTCGGTGATCGTCAAGCTCGCTTGTCGTTCGGATTTCCATCTCTCAGTGTCGGCCACTACCAGGGAGCCGCGTCCTGGTGAGATTGATGGGATCGACTATTTCTTCCTGGCCGAGGATACGTTTCGTGAGTGGATTGCCCAGGGGATGTTCTTGGAGTGGGCGGAGTTCTCAACTCATCTTTATGGCACACCGCGAGAAGCGGTCGAGGAGAAGCTCAGCCAGGGTGAAGATGTGGTTCTGGAGATTGAAGTCAAAGGGGCTATGCAGGTAAAGGCGGCGATGCCAGATGCGGTCTTCGTCTTTATCACGCCGCCTTCGATCGAAGAGTTGGAAGCGAGACTTGCCGGGAGGGGGGACACGGCCGACATCCCCAGGAGACTGGAACGGGCCAAGGCCGAACTCGAGCTTGCCGACCAGTTCGATCATCGGATTAGCAATGATGTGCTAGGTGACACCGTAGGCGCAGTACTATTGTTGCTTGGCCCCGGAGGTGCCACCCAATGATTAAGCCGCCGATCGAAGACGTCCTGGAACAGGCAGGTAACCGTTTCACTCTTGTAGTGCTTGCGGCCCGCCGCGCTCGCCAGATCAATGCATATTTCAACCAGCTTGGTGAAGGCATT
>JAUXJL010000022.1 GCA_030624805.1 Acidimicrobiia bacterium | reverse complement strand
CTTCCGGTGTACGGCGACCCCCTCGAGGCATACCAACCGCTCGTTCCACGCCATCCCCGGACACAAGCGGGCCTGGCAACCGCCGCCATCAGACGCTTGCAGGCCTCGGCTGGTCAGAACGAAATGTCACGGCCGGCCACCGTCGATCAGGTCCTCGACGGTCTATCGGAGCCGGTAGCCGTATGGTTGGAACGCCGGCCGATTGACACGCCCACTATCCGGCGCTGGCGCCGCCGACGGGCCGCCACACTATGGGAACGAGAGCGGATGGCACTCACCTGGCGTGGCAATTATCCCGAACTCGCCGATCCGGTCGTATCGATCATCATCCCGTGTTTCAATCAGGGGCCCTTCATCCACGATGCCATCCGGAGCGTGTTCCGCCAGGCGTTTGATTCGTGGGAGATAGTCGTCATCGACGACGGCAGCACCGACCGAGAAACCAAGAACGTGCTGCGAGCCCTCCACTATCCGCGCACCCGCATCATTCGCCAGCGCAATCAGGGCTTGCCGGCGGCCCGCAACGCCGGAATCCGGGCCGCGCGGGGCAAGTACCTGGTGCCACTCGATGCCGATGACGAGCTCGGGCTCGCGTTTCTGACGGCCACTGTCGCCGCATTGGAGCGCGCTCCGACAGCAGCGTTTGCGCACACGTGGACCCGTCTGTTTGGCAATCAGAACCTTGTCTGGGTCGATCGGCCTTACAACCCATATCAGTTGCTTCTGTCGACATCCATAGTTGGGTGTGCTCTCATCAGGTCGAGGGCAATAAGAGCCGTCGGCGGGTACGACGTTTCCAAACGGCGAGGCAATGAAGATTGGGACCTGTGGGTTCGCTTCTTGGAGCATGGCTGGGGCCAGGTGGAGGTGCCGCGTCCACTGTTCAGATACCGTCAGCACGGGATTTCGATGACAACTTCGACCGAAGCCCGGTTTGAGAAGGCGCGCCTCGAGATGGCTCGGGCGCATCCTGATCTGTACAGGCCTGAGGCGCTTCGAGCTATGAAAGCCGAGTGGTACCCATGGGTCTCGGCCGTCGTAGATGAGGGCTCGGATCTCGGACTTTTGGAGGCCCAGAGCCTCGACGATCTCGAAATTGTCGCGGCCGGGCCGGTCTCGTCCGCCTGGAGCGAATTGTGCGCCCGTCGAGGCTGGTCGTTGCGAGCGGCCGGCCCGAGCCTCGATTCAAGTGTTCGATTGGCGCGTGGGAAATTCCTCATCGACTGGCGTCCCGTCACAGACGCCGGACCGGACCTACTCGAGGAGCTGGCCGCACTGCTCGAAGATGATCCGGATGCCTACGGGTGTGCGGTCGAGGCCGGCCGGCATCCGCTTCTGTGGAGGCGATGGTCGCTGCTCGACCCTGCAGCCGGTCCGGACCGGCTTGCCAAGACCGGAACCAGCGGCTCCGGTCCCGCCATGGTCGAATCCGACTACCTGGGTGCGTTCGCGCATCCCCGCTGGTCGATCGACGATGACGGCTACGAGGTGCCGGTCCATCGCGTGCGACCCGAATCCGAGGGTAGGTTTCCCCATTGGCTGCCGTGACCGCTCGGTTGAAGAAGTTGGTACGTCCGCTCATCCCTGCTCATCTCGTGGCCCGGTGGCGGCCGCCCCCGGTTGCATCTGGCCAACTGAATGTTGATGTCGTTCTCGCCGACGGGGCAGCCCGCCAAGCATGGCTGGCTTCAACGCCCGACACAGTCCGGGTGGTTTCCCCGGGCTGGTACGGGCCGGCTCCAGATGTTTCGGTGCTCCTCGTCGGTTCCAGCGAGCCAGGTCTCGACGGCCCGGTGGCCCGAACGCTTCGTCCGCTGTCCCCTGAAGAATCGGCTCAACTGGCGGCTCCGCTCGCCGACCCCGAGGTGGGAGTGTCGGTGCTCGGGCCTGCCGGCTGGGACGCGGCACGGGGGCTGATGGTTCGGCCGGTGGCGGTGGCGGCGACAAGGGCGGCGTGGGATGAGGTGGGCGGCGGCCCGCCCGATGATGCCAATCTGCGCGGACTGGTCACCCGACTCTTCCAGGCCGGCCATCGGATCGCCCTCACACCGCAGGTGGGCACGGCCGCCGCCGCCCCCCGGGTCGATCCCATCCGAGCCATCGGTGCTGCGGTGGTGCTGGCGGCGGTTCCTCTTCATGACGTGGGCGGCGGGTTTCGGGGAGCGCAGATAGCCATGGAACTGTGCCGGCGGGGCATACATGTGGCCTATGTTGCTGAATACACATCCGGACATTCGGTCGACCTCGGCCTGCGATTCATACACCCTTTGCTCGAAGAGTATCGGCAAGAGGACTTCGAGGCCGGCGCCTACTTGGAGCGTGTCGAAACCGACCTCCGGGTAGTGCTCGTCGAGTTGCCAAGCCCATCCATGTGGGAGGTGACGCGCCGGCTCAGTCGCTCAGGTTATCGGGTGGCCTATGACCTCATTGACGACTGGTCCGACGAAGCGCTCGGAGGCTGGTGGTACAGCCCGGCGATCGAGGACCGGTTTATTGCCTCGGCGGACACCCTGGCCGGGTCGGCTCGGGCACTTGTGCGCAAGCTGGAGGAGCGAAGTGGTGGCCGGCCTGTGTCGTACGTTCCAAACGGCGTCAACGAAAACATGTTCTCCGGCCGCCAGGCCGACGCTCCCGACGACATTCCGGCGGGCCCGGGACCGCTGCTGTCCTATCACGGTTCCCTTTATGGAGACTGGTTCGATTGGGACGCCCTTCGGGCGGTCGGCGAGGCGTTCCCCGAGGCTCGGTTGCAGATCATCGGAGATGAGCATGGGCATCCACCGGTGCCCCCCAACGTTCATTTCCTGGGCCTCAAGCCCCAGTTTCAACTGCCGGGGTATTTGGCCCGGGCCGACGTCAGCCTGGTGCCGTTCAAACTCAACGAAACAACCCACGCAGTGAGCCCCCTCAAGGCGTACGAGTCGCTGGCAATGGGTGTACCGGTGGCCGCGCCTCCGCTCGAGCCGCTGGTCGGGGTCGAAGGCACCTTCCTGGACGAGGATTTGCCAGTCGCGGTAAGAGCCGCGTTGGCCGCTCCCCGGCCCGACGCCAGTAAGGCCCGTGCCTCCCACGGATGGGCCGAGCGGGTTGGGCGGCTGTTTGATGCGCTCGAGCTACCGCTACCGCCGTCCGACGGGAGCGACATCGTGATCAAGCAACGACCGGCGGTCCGATACGACGCTGCCGACAGAGCGCGTTAGCGGCTCGGGGAAGGCCACGAACCACAGAAGGGGGAGGCTGAGGATTCCCGCAACGTACAAGGGAAAGGCGAGCCGGAATTCATGGTTGAGCGACGTTGCCGCCACATTGAGCAAGTGGATTCCAAAGAGGCTTCCCGGCAGCAAGAGCATCCATGCTCTTCTCCACGCCAACAGCCCGAATGTGAGCAGGGACAGCCAGATCACGATGGCCGGCCGCCAGGTCAGCCACAGCCAGCCGTCCGATTCTGCCGCTCCGAACACGTCAAGGGTCACCTCATAGGCATCCGACCAGACTGGGGAACGAGTGATCCCCTGCTCGTTGGCGGCGATCGCAAAGGGGGGCCGCTGCAGGTAGGCAGAGCTCGGCTGCCCGGGAATGAACAAGAATGACGCTCGGCACCAGAACATCCCGAGGCTCGTGTCGATATCTCTCACGATGGTTCTGAGTCCGAGCCACAAGAATGGCATGGAATCACTACGTATGGCCTCTATGTTCATGGCCGGGGCGAAAAGCAGGGGGTCTGCGTTGTCGCAGTCGTACCGAGACCGCCACACTTCGAGTGGGGCGATGGTTGCAAGCAGTTCGAGTTCGGCTTGGGTGAAATTGCCCGGCTCGTGCACGTAGGACGAGGCCACAATCGGTAGCAGGACCTCGGCCACCGCCGGCCGGCCCCGGTCAACAGAGAACAGCCATAACACTGGCCCCTGGACAACCAGAACGATGCCGAGGATCGTCACCATGGTTAGTCCGACCTGTTTCAACTGCTGCCGGAATACCCAGGCAAGCACGGCCATGAGTAGAAGCACAGTGAGGACGCCGTTGTGGCGATAGAGCCACACGAGAGAAAGTGCCACCCCCAACCTGGCGGCGTTCCACGGGTTGGCCCAGAATTGGTGGCGGAGCGCGGCCAGGTGTAGCAGTTCGGCGAACACCCACAAGAAGCCAATTGTGAACGCCACGTCCTTCCAGAGGGAAATGGCGGTTGGGCCAACCGCCGGGAGGATCGATACGAGCCAGACCGCTCCGACCGCCAGGGCAATCGGAATGCCGAGCTCGATGAGTCGCTTTGCCACCAGCCCAAGCACGAGGGCCAGGAGTCCGATCTGGACGAGGCTGATTGCCCCAGGATTGTCCCACAAGCGAGTGATGAGCCAGAACGTCAGCGTGTGAGCCGCGGGGTGACCGTTGGTGTATTCGCCGGTTTCAACCTGGTTCAGTTGGTCGAGCGAATCCGATGAGATGAATCCGGGAAACCAGCCAAGCCACCATGTGAATAGCGGGAGGACGGCCAGGGTTGCCAGCCAGAAACCCCGGCGAGCGTCGGACATGTGATGCACGGCTTGCAGCGTAGACCACCCGGTGTCGTGTTGACCCGCAACATTGCCTGCGGTTGTGCGCCGTTCGCGTATGCTCGCAAGGATTTTGCGGTGGGAGCGCTGGGAAACTCCCGTCAGCAGAACAGCTGCGAAGGGAGGTCGGCCGGTGCGGCCTATTGAACCGATCTTCGATGCGCTCGCTTCAGAGCTGTGAGTGCCGCGCTGAGTCGGAGTTCGTAATCTCGGTCGCCGGGCCCTTCGACTCTCTCACGTGTTGTTCGGAGACAGGATCAAGTGGAGGTCACCGAACTCGTGCCACTTGTAACCGGCTTCGAGGGCAGCCGAGTATGAGTTGGTGACGACACTGTGACCTGCGATGGCGTCGAGCATGGCGAGGTGCGAGGATCCCGGTTGGTGCCATCCGGTGATCAGACCATCGACGACGTTCATGTCGTGGTGGGGGGCGATCACGAGGTCCGTCCAACCGCGGCCGGCATGTGCTTGGCGGTCGGCTGCTGTTGACTCGAGTGCTCGTACAACTGAGGTGCCCACTGCAATAACGCGGCCCCCGGCCGTTCGGGTTGTGTTGACAAGCCGGGCGCTTTGCTCTGGCACCGCGTACCGCTCTGGATATGGGTCCTCGTCGGACTCGAGCGAGGAAACGCCGGTGTGCAGAATGATGGGGGCGATAGGGACACCAGCCACGGCGAGCTTGGTCACGATCTCGTGCGTGAAAGGCCGGGCGGCGCTCGGCATCTCGGCTGAGCCCGGCACGGTTCCGAATACGGTCTGGTAGGCCTCTATCGGCCACGGCTTCGTGATATAGGGGTAGCGGATCGGCTCCCCGTGCAAGGCCAAATACGTATACAGCGGGCGATCGACTTCGATGCGTGCCAGCCAGAGGCGACCAGGGTCGCCATCGGTGTAGGGCCGCAGGAGGGCAACCCGTCCTCCACCCTCGAGTTGAAGCGTCGGCGGCGGCACGTCTCCCAGTGCCCGGCTGGCGACACCATCGGCGATACGCACCTCAACCACCCAGTTGCCGTCCGGCGCCTCTGTGGAGACCTGCACTCGCAGGCCATTTGATGCGGGCAAGGACGCAGGCAGGGTCGCCGAAATGTTCACTACCAACAGATCGCCGGGTCGCAGGTTGCGGGGAAGGTCACGGAAGCGTTGATGACTCAACCCGTCGCGTCCAGCAACGAGCATGCGGACGTCGTCGCGTCCCGAGCCTCGCACCTCAGCAGGCTCGGTGGCGCCAAGATGCTGCGGAACGTCGAACCGGGAGAATGTCTCAGAGTTCATGGTGGTCGTCATGCCGTCTCCCTTGTCGCGTCTACGACGAGGTCGTTCACGGTGTAGCGGCCGCTCGGGGCGTCACCGTCGAGCAATGAGGCCAGGCCGGGGATGCGCTCCTCGGGGAGTGGACGATCTGAGATGTCCTCGCCGGGGAAGGCCGCTTGATGCATTCGGGTGTTCATGTCGCCCGGGTCGACCCACAGCACCCGCACATCGGGCTCTTCCTGAGCGAGAACATTTGAGAGCTGTTCGAGCGCCGCCTTCGCAGACCCGTAGCCGCCCCACCCCTCATACGCTTCGGTGGCGGCGTCGGATGTCACGTTGACGATCGTGCCTCGAGTTCGCCGGAGAGCAGGCAAAGCCAGCTGGATTAGCCGCAATGGCGCCACAACGTTCACGTCATACACCCGGCCGAGCGCAGCAATTGAGTAGTCGGCGAGTGACGGCAACGGGCTCGGCCCCAGCGTGGATGCGTTGTTGACCAGCAGATCAAGGTCGCCGAGGTCTTCGGCTGCTGTGACCAGTGCGGCGGCGTGCTGTGGGTCGGCGACATCGCCCTCGATGGCGATCACGGTCCGGTCTGCGACGTCCTGGAGGGCCTGAGCGGCCACATGCAGGTCCGAGGCGGAGCGGGCGTCGATGATCAGCTGCCACCCGGTGCGTGCCAGGTGAGTAGCGAACGCGAATCCCAGACCCCGAGAGGCGCCTGTGATTAATGCGGTGCGAGAACTCATGTTGTCTCCTCGATTCAGTATCTCAATCGACACCGTACGAGTCACCGGGAGGCCGTACATCAGGCTGTGGGAGGGTTGTTGTCCGTCGAAAGACCTAGGACTTTGGGCCGATATCGCGGGGGTCGGCCAGGCCAACCCGCACCGCGAATAGGGCTGCCTGTACACGGTCGGCCAGGCCGAGCTTCATCAAGATGCTGGAGACGTGTGTCTTGATCGTTTTCTCCGTGATGAACAGCTCCTCTGCAAGGCCCCGGTTGGAGAGTCCATGTCCCAGCCCGGTGAGCACCTCGCGTTCGCGAGGGGTTAGCCGATCCAACTCGGGGAAATCAGGCGTTTGACCGGAGACGGCCGCCATCACCGCCGCGGCAGCTTCCGGTGCAAGGAGCGGGTCGCCCCGATACACCGCACGGATCGCCTGCTCGAGTTCGCTGGGATCGGCGTCCTTGAGAAGGTATCCGTCTGCGCCGGCCTGAATCGCTGGGATCACTTGCTGTTGGGCGGTGAAGCTGGTCAGCACCAGGATCCGGGTGCTCGCCCCACAGCTGCGAAGGCGACTGATCACGCCGATCCCGTCGAGTTTCGGCATCTTCAGATCGAGCAGCAGCACGTCGGGTTCTTCGCTCACCGCCAGTCGGACCGCCGCCTCGCCGTCCTCCGCTTCACCGACCACCTCAATGTCGTTCAAGGAGTCCAGGAACGCCCGCAGCCCCCGCCGCACCACCGGGTGATCGTCGGCGATGGCAACCCGGATCGCATCACTCATGAGGCACTCGCAGTTCCACCCTGGTACCCGCCCCCGGGCCGCTGTGGATCTCGATTGCGCCCCCAACCGCTCTCGCTCGTTCCTCCATCGACGTCAGCCCCAGTCGATGGGATCGGATCCCCTCAGCGTTCGGGTCGAACCCGGAGCCATCGTCAGATATCTCGACCACGGTGGCATCCGACCCCGCGGTAAGACGGACAACCACGTCGTCGGCCCCAGCATGTCGCAAGGCGTTCGTGAGTGCCTCCTGGACGACCCGATAGATCTCGTGCTCGACCACGTCGTCGACACGGAGGTCACCGGAGAACAGGAACGAGACATCGGCGTCGTGTGCGCGGTCCATGAGGGCCACATCGCTTCGTATCGCAGCAACCAGGCCGTCGCGTGAGAGATCCGAGGTATGCATGCCAGTCACCACCTCGCGAAGCTCCGCGAGGGCCTGGCGGGCCAGCCTCTGCACCTCATCGAGCTCCTCGGCTGCCCGCTCCGGGTCGCTTGGCAAGAGTGCAGCTGCGGCCCGGCTCGTCAGCGTGAGCCCGAAGAGCGACTGGTTCAGCGCGTCATGGAGCTCACGAGCCATGCGATCCCGTTCCTCGGCAAGCGCGGCTGTCCTGCTCGCCTCGAGCAAGGCGGCGTTCTCGATCGCCACGGCGGCATGTGCCGCCAGTAGGGCGATGCGGTCCTCGTCCTCGACGCTGAACGAGCCTCCGTCGCGCTTGTCCGTGAGGTAGAAGGCTCCGATGACCCGACCTCGTGCCACGATTGGCACACCCAGGAACGACGTCATTTTTGGATGCTCTCGAGGCCACCAGCCCCGGAACCGCGGATCCTCGGTGATGTCCTGTGTTCGGTGTGGATCCGGCTCAGTCAGCATCGCCGCTAGGAGTCCGTGGGTGCGTGGAAGTGGGCCCAGTCGTTCGACGAGGTCGTCGGTCATGCCAGCCGTGATGAAGCGAGCAAACGTGTCACCCTCAGGCTCGGGGACACCGACCGCGGCGTACGTGGCCCCCGCAAGCTCCTGGGCGGCCGTCACCAGCTTTTTGAGAACCCGCTCGATTGACGCATCAGCGGTGATCGCCGCCACGGCTTCGCTAACAGCCGTCAGCACCTGGGCAGCGGCTTCCCCGTCGATATCAGGTGACCTACGCATTGGCCGAGCGTACCGGACCAGCCGAGGAACAACGTTCGACCCGAGACAAAACTCAGGTCTCGAATCCTGGTCTCGACCGTTGCTCTTCGGCACCCGGGAGCCCAAAGTCTTGGAGGGAACGTTTGAGCACACCGCACACAGCACACAGATGGTCAGCCGCGTAAGCTCGTTGGCGGTGCCGACTACCAAGCGCTGTTCAAGCCAGATCAATCCGTCTGTTTTGTTCGACTATCGCCGTGACGCCGATGGCCTCGATTGTGCGGCCTCGCTAGCCGGCCTACGGAGGGAGCGTATAAGACGCGGGTGAGTCAAGCCGTTGCTGATGCTCTAGGAATCAACCTCGATCTTCTCAATGAGGCCGACGTCAAGATTGAGGCGAGGACGCTTGTCGCCGACGAGGTGCTCGTCCGAAGAGGCGACCAGGTGGACGACGTCTTCGTGATCCTTCGTGGATCGGTCAGGGTTCTTGGATTTGAAGATCAGGAACTGGCAGTCCTCGATGCGGGCTCGGTGGTCGGCGAAGTCGCCGTGCTGGCCGGTGGATCACGGACGGCAACCGTTCGATCGATCGGTGCGACTGACGTGGCGAGCCTGGATGCTGAAAGCTTCGAACGACTCGTGTTGGTCGCTCCAGAGTTGCACGAACGCGTTTCGACTGAGGCAATCCGACGTCTTCATCATCGATCGCTCCTGGAGTTCATTTCTTGGTTGTTGGGACCAATCGACCCTCATGTCGGCGACGCTATAGCCCAATGGGTCACGTGGCACCGGCTGAAGGCAGGCGACTACCTGTACCGGAAGGGGGAGGCAGCCGATGGCGGCTTCACCGTTATTCAAGGTCGGATCCGCATCTCAGAGTCGGACAGTGGCGCCTTAGTGCCCGCCAACTACGAGGTTGGAAAGGGCGCACTGATAGGTGAAGAGGGGCTGGTCGACGACGTTGAGAGAAGCGAATCGGCTTTGGCAGTTCGGGATTCGGTCGTTGTGGGGGTGCCCCGTGACGCTTTCTTGGCCCTCATCGAAAGCCAACCTAAGTTTGTCGCAACGGTCCTGGCCAACCTCATGCGCCAAAAGACAAGCAGGAACCGATCGGCCCGCGAATCGGTGACTGCGGTCTTGTCTCTCGATCGATCCTGGCTGGATACCGTGTGCGGACGGCTGGTGAAGGCGCTCGAAGCCTTCGGACCTACATCCTGGGTCTCGAGTGAGCGAACCGACAAGCTGCTCGGAAAACCCGGCGCAGCCCAATCGGACTCAGCGACACCCGGCGATATTCGCCTGAGTCAGGTGCTCCATGAGCTCGAGCATGAGAACGCCTACATGCTCTACCAGGCCGACACCAGCCCGTCGCAGTGGTCCAAGCGGGTAATCAGACAGGCCGACATTGTGCTGTTGGCCGTGCCGTCCGACGTGGCTATTGCAAATCTTGATGTGCTCGATGAACTGGTGGCCATGCGTTCGCTTGGTCGGTTGATCTTGGCGATCTTTCACCCACCGCGGACTTCCCGTCCTCGCGATACGGCACGCCTCGTCGCTCGCTGGGATCCAGATCTAGTGGTGCACGTGGGAGGGTCCGGCGGTGGCGACATCAACCGGCTGGCAAGAATCCTGGCCGACCGGGCTACCGGTTTGGTGCTCGGCGGGGGCGGCGCACGAGGCTTCGCCCACCTGGGTGTATGGCGCGCGCTGAAGGAGCACGGAGTTGACATCGACCTCATCGGCGGTGCCTCAATGGGCGCAGCCATGGGTGCCCTGATTGCTCGTGGGGGTGACATCGATGAGTTGGAAACAGAAGTACATGCTGCCTTTTCGGGTCTTCTCGATTACACCATTCCCCTGGTCTCGCTCGTCAAAGGCAAACGTGTCTCACGAAAGCTCAGAGAGTCCTTGGGCAAGTGGGAAATTGAGGATCTCTGGACGCCCTTCTTTTGTACGTCCACGAACCTGACCCATTCTCGAGTTGTTGTTCACGATCGGGGCGACCTGGCCCGAGCGGTTAGGGCAAGTGTCGCGATACCCGGGGTTCTCCCCCCGATCGCAGCGGACTCCGACCTCCTCGTGGACTCCAGCGTTCTGAACAATCTGCCTGCCGACGTCATGCGGAGGCGAATTCCGAATGGGACTCTCATCGCGGTCGACGTCGCCCCATCGGTCGGTCCGAGGTCGCGAAACGACCTCGGGATGTCGATATCTGCGAGCCAGGTTCTGCGGTCGAAATTCAGGTCGGGTGGCAAGCAGGACCCGAGGCTGATTCCGTTGTTGCTCCGTTCCATGATCACTGCGTCGATGAGGGAGCGAGACAGAAATGTCAACGCCGGGGTGATCGACCTCTACCTGGATCTCGATATGCGGGGAATCAGCCTTCTCGACTTCGAGAAGGCAGCCAAGGTGGCGGAGGCGGGATATGAGGCGGCGGCACCTCGCATCGAGGCGTGGTTGGCATCCGAAGCCAGGCTGGAGTGAGCACCGGGCTACTCAAATCGTGGAGGCGTTTTTCTGCTGTCGATGAGGACCCGATGCTGAGAGGATTCCACAGGGTGTCGGTCCAGACGGGCCGGCAGGGGTTGTGAATTCGGTTGCTAGCTTAGGCAACGGAACGGCGTTGAATACGAGAGAGAGGTTCGGTCAATGGTTGCGATCAAGACTCGGGCGGGCGGCGAGACGCTCATTGAGCAGTCTGCGCTTGATGAGTATCGATCGGGACTCGGCGGAGAGACGCTGACACCCGAGGATGCCGCATACGAAGAAGTGCGTGAGATCTGGAACGCCATGATCGATAGCAGGCCGGCGCTGGTGGCTCGCTGCCGAGACGCGGACGATGTCGTCCATTCGGTCAACTTTGCCCGAGCTAATGATCTCCTGGTCTCGGTCCGGGGTGCCGGACACAACATTGCAGGCAACTCGCTCACCGATGGCGGTCTTCTCATAGATCTGTCCCAGATGACTGCCGTCGATGTCGACGAAGCGACCAAGACCGCGCGGGTTGAACCAGGGGCAACCCTCGGCCAAGTCGATGCGGCAACGCAGGCATTCGGCCTCGCAACACCGACCGGTATCAACTCCACGACGGGAATAGCTGGTCTCACCCTCGGGGGCGGGTTTGGCTGGCTCAGCCGCAGCTATGGCTTGACTATCGACAATCTATTGTCCGCCGACGTCGTAACCGCGGGAGGCGACCTGGTGACGACAAGCGAGTCGAACCATCCCGAATTGTTTTGGGGGATCCGCGGCGGTGGTGGCAACTTCGGGATCGTTACTTCGTTTCACTATCAGCTTCATGAGGTGGGACCGGAGTTGCTGTCCGGACTCATCGTCCACGATGCAGGGGATGCGCTGGCGGTGCTGGAGTTCTATCGCGAGTTCGCGGCCCAGGCTCCGGATGAGCTGACTATCTGGGTAGTTATGCGAAAGGCGCCACCCTTGCCGTTCCTCGACGAGGCAGTGCACGGTACCGACGTGGTCGTGCTCGCACTGCTGTACAACGGGGACATGGCCGATGGTGAAGAGGTGATCGCACCGCTGCGCGCCTTGGGAAATCCGGTTGGCGAACACATCGGGCCGAACCCGTATGTCGGTTGGCAGCAGGCGTTCGATCCCCTGCTCACCCCCGGGGCGAGGAACTACTGGAAGTCCCATAACTTTGGTGACCTGTCTGATGAGACGATCGCTGTCCTCTTGCGCTATGCGGGGGACCTTCCGTCCGATTTTTCGGAGATCTTCATCGCCCAGGTGGGTGGTGCGACGAGCCGCGTCTCGGGCGATGCCACTGCATATGTCGGTCGTGACGCCGCGTTCGTTCTCAACGTCCATACCCGCTGGGAGGAGGCGGCCGATGATGATCGATGTGTGGCGTGGGCTCGCGAATTCTTCGATGCGACCTTGCCGGAGGCCATCGATGGCGCCTACGTCAACTTCATGACGGCCGAAGAGTCGGGGCGGGTAGAAGCGGCCTACGGCGCCAACTACGAGAGGCTGGTCGCGGTGAAGGGCGAGTACGACCCGAACAACATGTTCCGGCTCAACCAGAACATCGTTCCAAGCGGACAACAGTAGCGGGAGAGCCGACTGGCCTTCCCACATGACCGTGACACGGGCTCGTTACTAGGGTCTCGCCGTGATCGGGTTTGATAGCCGCTCGTAGTGAATCTTGTGTATCTCGAGGCGCCGGTTAGCGAGCGAGCCATGCAGGACCCCAACCCGAAGACTCGCTGAGTCCCGAACCACGTCCAGTTGTACCAAGAAGCCGGTCATGTGCGGGTAACGGGGGATAGGGTGGACCCTGATGGTGAATGGGGGCGAACCCCCAATTGGCAGTTCTTTGGATGTGGGGATACTTGCTGGGACGAAAGGACGTATCCAATGAGGCTGCATGTCAAAGCTCGGCCTTTGGTGCTTGGGTCGCTTCTGGTGGTGGCCGCTGCGTGTGGGGGTGTCAGCAGCGATGGAGATGCTGTCCCGCAGGACCCGGCCAATGCTCAGAGTTGTGCCGACCTGGCCGATATTGCGGTTGCGTCCGCACAGAGGGTCCTGGATGCGGTGGGTTCGGCGTCCGTCGATGGTCCTCCGTCGCCTGACGTGGAAGCCGCCAATAACGACCTCGATACGGTTATGGGAGAGATGTTCTCAGGGTCCGATTTGCCGGATTGTGACGATGAAGGGCTTGAGAGACTCATCTGCGAAAGGAACCGGGGCCTCGAGTCGTTCGGTCCGGTTGGCGACGGGTTCGTTGCGTTCTTCTTCGCCCCTCCCTGCGATGAGTACGGCAACAGTGGCGATTCGGCCGGCCAACGGGACCCTGGTCCGGGAAGCGACTGGATAGACGAACCCCTCCCGCCTCTCGAGGAGCTCGTCAATGCCTCCAATTGCGAGGACTTTATGAGGATGCTGGTCGGTGTTGAGAATGAGAGGTTCCGTCTCAAGGAAGAGGTGACCGCGGCTGACGATGCCGCCAACAACTACACACATTGGGACTTAGATGAATACGACGTGTTCGCCGAACTGCAGTCCGAGGTTTGCTGCGGAGATATGGAATTCTTCACAATTGTCGAGTTCGCAACCCTCGCTCGCTGCGATCGATGGGTAGCCG
>JAUXJL010000185.1 GCA_030624805.1 Acidimicrobiia bacterium | reverse complement strand
CACACGTTGAGCACCACTGGTTGGTCTGCTTCACTGAGATGTTGTTGTAAATCAGCCGGGCTCGTGTCCACAAGCATCGCGACGTCGCCGACGTCACCGCTCACGCCGCAGGCGGCTGCCATGAGAACAATGGAAAGAGTGACAACAAGTCGAGGCATGCCGATAAGTAGAGCACGATTCGGAATATTGGCACGATCCAAAACTTGTGCACCGGTACTCTCGTTGTCCATGGCAAATGGCGACCTGCTGACCCTCGCTGAAGTGACCGCCCGTTTTTCCCGCGGGCCGCAAACCGGTGTCTTCACCGATGGTGGGTCGGTGCCGAACCCTGGACCCGGCGGATGGGGGGCGGTTTATGTAGTCGAGGGCGAGATCATCGGACAGGCCTATGGCCACGACCCCGACACGACCAATAATCGGATGGAGCTGACCGCGCTCATCGAGGCGTGCGACCTGGTTCCCGAGGGGGAGTCGATGACGGTGTACAGCGACTCGAATCTGGCGGTGCAGTCCATGAACGATTGGGCTCCGGGGTGGATGGAGCGGGGATGGAAGCGCAAGACCGGCCCTATCAAGAACCTTGAACTCATACAGGAGCTCTACTACAAGCTCGAGGGGCGCCCTGAGCTCACCCTCCGTTGGATCAAGGCCCACGATGGCTCGTTGTGGAATGAGTACGCCGACTCACTCGCCAACGCCTGGAGACGGGACCAGGTCTGAATCGGGAAGTAATTAGCCCCCGGGCGGGTTTGCCAACACGAATGGCCGATCAGACGTAACCTGAAGGTGGTTGTGGACTATCAATTTGCTCAGTTTCTCGAAGGGAACGGGAGTGTCGGCACCGACGTAGGGGGAAAAGCCTCGTCGCTCGACCGGCTGGTCGCAGACGGCTTCCCGGTTCCTCGCGCAGCGGTTATCACGTCGCGCGCCTATCTCTCATTTGTGGCTGAGGCCGGCCTCGAGCCATTTCTGAAGGAGTTGCAGCACGGCCCGCTACCGGCCGCCGACCAGATCGCAGCTGAGAACAGCCGGGTGGAAGCCGAGTTCCTTCGAGGGCCACTGTCTCAGTCGCTCGAGGACGAAATCGTGTCCCTGGTAGCCGAGTTCTTGGCAGAGGCTCCCATCGCGGTTCGTTCCTCGGCGACCGCCGAGGACACGGTGTCCGCTTCGTTCGCCGGTCAGTATGAGACTTTTCTTGGCATCAAGACCCGCGATGAAGCCTTGAAAGCGATACGCCGCTGTTGGGCATCATTGTGGTCGCCCCAAGTGCGGAGCTATCGGCGCCGGGAGGGAATCGACGAGACCGATCTCGCCATGGCCGTCATTATCCAGTCGATGGCCGATGCCACCTGGGCCGGGGTCATGTTTACCCGAGACCCGCAGGGGTCGGCTCTCGACATGAAAGTGGAAGCCGTGCCCGGCCTCGGCGACGACCTGGTCTCCGGCCGGGTGACGCCGCACGGTTTTGTCATCGACCGGAGGACCCTGTCCATCCGAGCGCGGGGCGAGCGAGCCAAGCTCGAGTTCCTCGAAGATTTGGCACGGCTCGGTCTCAGGATCGAGCACCGGGCGGCGGCTCCCCAGGACATCGAATGGGCAATGACCCGGCACGGTCTCCGAGTTCTCCAAGCCCGGCCTATCACAGTCTCACGGCCACTGGCGGTTCATGATGATGGATTCGATACCAGGGCCGCACCGGACGATGAGTACACACCTCGCGGCGTGGCAGAGATGCTCCCAGGTGTGGTTTCCCCGCTGCTGTGGTCCATCAACGCACCGATGCTCGAAGACGCTTTCCGCTCACTGTTTGCCGCCATCGGCCTGTCGGAAATCGGTCAGGGACGCAGGATCGTCGGCAGGTTCCGTGGTCGGGCCACTCTCAACCTCAGTGTGTTGCGTGAAGCCGCTTCCTCAATCCCGGGCGGGTCCGGCGCTGAGGTGGAGCGTCAGTACCTCGGCCGCGTCCTCGAACACGATGACGAGCCGGTAGAGGCGTCGGGGGGCACGGGCGGCCTGGTTGCCAGGGCGCGGGCAGGGTTCCGGAATTGGCGAGCCAATCGGGTGTTGGCCGACGAGGTCGAGCTCATCAAGCACGCAGTGCAGGGTGTCGCCCATCTCGATATTGACCTTTCTCAACTGCCTGCCCAGCGGCTTCTTCGGTATCGGTCACGGGTCCGCGACCTCGCCTGGCGTATCTACGCCACCGAAGTGGCCGCTTCGAGTGCGGCGGCCGCCTCCTACCGAGCCCTCGAGGTGCAGGTGGGCCGGTGGCTCGGAGAAGACGCAGGCGTGGAGTGGGCGCAACGCCTCACCAGCGGGGCGTTGGCGGAAGCGTCGGTTGGGGCCGGTCGTGTCAATCTCCTACGGGGCATTTACCAGCGTCACGTCGCAAACACGCCCACGCTCCAGGCTGCATTAGTGCGAGGAGGGTCTGCTCCTCGAGACCGGATAGAAGCCCTCGGTTCGGCCGGGATCGCCTTTCTCGACGAGGTTGATCATTGCGTGAGAGCCTTCGGAGCTCAGGCCGTCTACGCCGGCCGCACCTGGAACGAGGACATGGTGGGGGTGTGGAGTCAGCTCAGTGCATTTGCAAAGAACGTGGATCGTGCTGCCGAGGACGGCGGGGACGCGCTCGGTGAGCTGGTTGGCTTGCTCAAAAGATCCAAGCGCTGGCGGTTCATGCGGATCATCACCGGGCAGCTCGTCGATATGCGGCTTCGTATGTTGCGGCGCATGGTCGACGAAGCAACGCTGTACCTGCGGTGTCGGGAGGAGTCGAAGTCATCCCTGCTCGTACTCGGTGGAGCGGAGCGCAAAGTTATCTTCGAAATGGCAGACCGTTTGCTCGCTTCGGGCCACATCAACTACGCGAGTGACGTTGAGCTCTTCTCAGACGGTGAGCTCGAACAAATGGTCCAGGGAGCCGAGCCGGTCTTCAGTCAGGAGCTGGAGCGGCGACGGCGAGCCTTCAATCGGGCCCGTGACGCCGGACCACTGCCGGAGGTCTTCAAGGGCGATCCCAGCGCGGTCGGCCGAGTACATGTCCAGTCCGGCCCTGTGATGCAGGGGTGGGCGGCCAGTCCCGGGGTGGTGCGGGGACGAGCACGGGTGCTTGGGTCACTCGAAGCGGGCATCGAGCTCGAGCCCGGCGAGATCATCGTCGCTCATAGCACCGATCCGTCCTGGACCCCGCTGTTTCTTGTCGCCGGAGGCATCGTGTTGGAGGAGGGAGGACCGCTCTCGCACGCGGCCATCGTCGCCCGAGAGTTCGGCCTACCAGCAGTTCTCAACGTAGCCAACGCCGTCGAGGCGATCGAGAGCGGAGAGGACCTGGTTGTTGACGGCACCGCCGGTGAGGTGCGGCGAATCGGACTGCCCGACGACGCTAACGAAGAGGTCGCCGATGATTGACCGCCGGCCCGACCCCGTTCGCGACGACGGCCTCCACGTGTTCGTTCCTGCACTAATGGGAGTTGGCATGATTGTGTCGGGCATTCTCGTGTTGGCCGACTGTGTCCAAACGCTTCTTCCAACCGGCAGGGTGCGTCGGCGCCAGCAGGTATCCAATGGGGCCAAGGGTGTAGTCACGAGCATTGCGGAGGCGGCCGGCCACGACCTCGTCGGCCCCGACTTCCAACAGCGTGAATGGCGCCCCCGGTGGGCCTACTTCTTGGGCGTCTTCGTCTTCAGCCTGCTCGGAGGAGCTGCGTTGACGGCCGGCCTGCTTGCCTTCAACGACGATGCCGGGCTCCTCTATCGAAACCCGTGGATGGTCGGTCTCGGAGTGGGTACCGCGTCGGTGATGGGGATCGTGAGCGTTCAGCTGCTCTTCTTCGGGATCGTTCACCGGCGTTCTTTCCGGGCTGCTCGGGTCCTCGTCGAGACCACCTGGTTCGGGAGACTGAAGCCGCCGCCCAGCGACCCGGCCGAGTTCGCCGGGGCACTGCGTCTTCTCCACCGAGAGGGAGCAACTTGAAACGGCAGCTATCGGTAGTGGCGCTGGTGGGGCTGCTCGGCTTGCTGAGCTTCCTCGTCTATACGGGTGTCTACATTTTTGTGTACCTGTTCCGAGCGTTTAGGACGACCGAGCCAATCGAGGGTCAGGTCACGCAGATCTGGCACGGTGACCCCTTCTCACGAGCCATTCTTGTGGCCATCCTCTTCCTGATCGGCCTCGTCGTTCTACTGTGGGTCGGAGTCACCCGCGGCAACATCGTGAGCCGCGGCCAGCAAGTGCGGTTCCGATCCGACCTGTGGGCCTGGCTGGTCGATCAGGGCGACCTGACCAATGAGGCCCCGGAACGGGTGGCCGAGCGAGCAGTTTCCTCCTATCGAGCCCGACTCGAAGGCGTCAGCGAGGGCTGAGAGAGGCGCAGTACGCGATACGCAATACGCAAGGACGAGGCTGACCAAGGCTTCCTGCTTCCTGCCTCCTGCCTACAGCGCCGCGTTAGGCGGTCACGGCTGCGCAGCAGCCCCGGGCCGGGTGGAATCCGTGGCCGTTCATGGCGTGGTAAGTGGCAACCACAAGCACAGTTCCAAGCAATAGGCCGGCAAAAACGTCAGTCGTCCAGTGCACGTCGAGGTACACCCGTGAGGCAGCCACCGACAAGATCACGACGATTGATCCGAAGAAGGCGATGGTGCGGGTTAGCCGATTCGTGGTCGCTTCCCACACGATGAGGGGGATGATTCCGTAGAAGCCAACAGATGCCAGCACATGCCCGGACGGGAAGGAGGGACCGTTCCCCGGCAACAGCTGGTCGAGGTCGGGACGCACTCGCCCAACGAGCTCCTTGAACAGCACTTCGAAGAGCGGGTTGATGGCAATGGCCGCGATGATGACCACGAGCGTTGTTGTGCACCGCTTGGTGAGGTGAGCCCACAGCGCCAGGCCGAAGGCCAACGCCCCGAT
>JAUXJL010000190.1 GCA_030624805.1 Acidimicrobiia bacterium | reverse complement strand
GGTGTAGCCAAATCCGTTGCAGCTAGGGTGGTTGGACGAACGGCCAGACCAGGGAGTGAGTGTCATGAGCGAGCGGACGTTGTCGGAGTTCAGTTTCTACGGGTCCGCCGACCAATACGGTGAGGTTCCCTCGGTTGCCTACGACGAGCGCAGCCCGCAGGTGATGGAAGCAGTTATGTCAAAGGGTTTCTACACCGGCGAAATCGGCGGCGGCGTCCACTTCGTCACCGAGGGGTGGTACTACATGCTGGTCGTTGAGCATGATGACGGCTTGATCGTGGTTGACGCCCCGCCGACGATTGGGCAGTACTTCATGGGTGGAAACATCCTGACCGCCATCGGTGAGATTTCCGACAAACCCATCACGCATGTGATCTACAGCCATCACCATCTCGACCATATCGGGGCAGCCAACGTGTACCCCGATGACGTGACCATCATCGCCCAGAAAGAATGTGCCAACATGGTTGCCACCGCCGGCGATGTGTTGCGACCGAACGCGACGGTGACCTTCGACGACAACTACACACTCGAGGTCGGGGGTCAAACGCTGCAGCTCGACTACCACGGCAACATCCATTGCCCTGGGAACATCTTCATCTACCACCCGGACCAGAAGGTGTTGATGAACATCGACGTGATCTTCCCCGGCTGGGTGCCGTTCTCCAGCCTGGCCATGGCGTCTGACCTCCGGGGCTTCCTGCGGGGCCACGACGTCGTGCTCGGATACGATTTCGACACGTTCGTTCCGGGCCACCTATCTCGCCTTGGCAACCGGGCCGATGTCGAGACACAACAGGCGTATTTCCAGGACCTAGTTGATGCGGCCATGAACCACCTGGACGACGCCCAGCCGGGCCGCAACGCCATGGACGCCGAGATCAACTTCATGGGTGCAGCCGAGCAGGTCGGTGGGTTCAGCAACGCCTGGCTGGTGTTCGACCATTACCTCAACAGTGTGACGGACGCGGTTTGCGCTGAGGTACTTCCCAAGTGGGAGGGCAAGCTGGCCGGGGTCGACGTCTTCACCCGTTCGCACGCCTGGGAGGTCGTCGAACGATTAAGAATCGACGCCTAGCGCTGCTGTGCTCTTCGGGGAGGTGGTCCTTACCCGGACCAGTCAGTCCTTACCCGGACCAGTCAGTCCTTACCCGGACCAGTCAGTCCTTACCCGGACCAGTCAAGGGCCAGGTACTTGTGCTCGAGGAACTCCATGAGGCCTTCATGGCCACCCTCTCGTCCGAGACCACTTTGTTTGGTTCCGCCGAACGGGGCGGCTGGATCTGAGATGAAACCGCGGTTGATACCGACCATGCCGGTATCGATTGCTTCCGAGATTCGTAGTGCTCGCTCCAGGTCTGACGTATAGAGGTAGGCCGCCAACCCGTACTCGGTGTGGTTGGCCATCTCGATGGCTTCCGCTTCGGTTTCGAAGGACACCACCGGCGCCACCGGCCCGAAGATCTCCTCATCGAGGATGGCATCGCCCGGCTCGACACTCGTCAAGACCGTGGGCTCGTAATAGCAGCCGGGACCTTCCGGTGTCCGGCCTCCCGTGAGCACTTTGGCGCCGCGGCTGACGCTGGCGTCCACCAATGAGGCGATCTCGTCGCGGGCTGCCGCGTTGATGAGAGGGCCAACGTCGTTTTCCCTGTCGAGCCCCGGCCCAACCCGAAGCGCAGCCATAGCGTCGGCCAGGCGGGCACCGAATTCCTCGGCCACCGACGCTTCGACGTAGAAACGGTTGGCGGCGATGCATGATTCGCCGCCATTGCGCATTTTGGCCGCCATTGCCCCCTCGACCGCGGCTGGCAGGTCGGCATCGGCGAAGACGAGGAACGGGCCGTTGCCACCCAATTCCATTGAGCAATTGACGATGGTGCGGGCGGCTTGTTCCAGGAGAACCCGGCCAACCGGGGTCGATCCCGTAAACGACAGTTTGCGGGTGCGGGGATCGTCGAGCATGGCGCTGACCACGTCATACCGGCGGGATGGGACGACATTGACGACGCCGGGCGGTACACCAGCCTCTGTCAGCAGCGCTCCGACCGCCAATGCCGTCAGCGGGGTGTCAGACGCAGGCTTGAGAACCACTGTGCACCCGGCCGCCAGCGCCGGGCCAATCTTGCGGGTTGCCATCGCCGCCGGAAAGTTCCACGGTGTGACGAGGATCGACACCCCCACCGGCTGGAGCAGGACGAGAATCTTCTTGTCACCGCCGGGTGCGGTTTGGACGGAGCCGACCGCCCGAACGGCCTCCTCGGCGAACCAGCGGAAGAACTCGGCGGCGTAGGTCACTTCGCCGGTGGCATCCGACCAGCTCTTGCCGCTCTCGCGCACGATGAGCTCGGCGATTTCGTCGCGGCGCTCGATCATCAACTCAAAGGCGCGCCGCAGTATCTCCGCCCTGGCCCTGGGAGCGGTGGCCGCCCACTCGGGGCCGGCCGCATCGGCCGCTTGTACAGCGCTGAGGCCGTCCTGCACCGATGCGTTGGCGACGGCCACGATGACTTCATCGGTTGCAGGGTCGCGAACCTCGAACCGCTCGCCATCGGACGACGGCTGCCAGATGCCGCCGATGTAGAGGTCGGACGGCGGATCTGAGAAAACTGAGGACTTCATGGGCATGGTTGACCGGCTCCAGTGTGTCACTGCGAATCTCCAATGTACTGCACTCGTCCGCCCTCCTCCTGTGGCAGCCGCTCTCCCGTGGCCGGGCGGTCGTAGGATTTGAGCTTCCACCAGGGGACCAATCTGCCCGTCTCGCCCAACCCGCCACCGGTCGCCCCGACATCATCCCTCCGGACCGAGGATGACCGGTTCATCACCGGGAGGGCTCGATATGTCTCGGACCTTTCGCTCTCCGACGAGATTTCCGGACCGGTCTTGAAGGCGGAATTCGTCCGGAGCCCCGAGGCGCACGCCCGTGTCCTGAATGTCGACACATCCGACGCGGCCGGGGCGGAGGGGGTGACGGCAGTTTTTGTCGCGGCCGATCTCCACATGACCGATTTCCCGAGCTCCTCTCCACCCGTCGAAAGCCAGGGTATGGACCGCCCGATTCTGGCCGATGAGGTCGTGCGGTATGCGGGAGAGGCGGTGGCGATGGTGGTGGCTACTACGAAAGAGCTGGCAGTAGACGCAGGAGGTTCTGTCTGGATGGACCTCGAGCCCCTGCCGGTTGTCGCATCGCCCAATGCCGCGCTGACCGATGAGGTGGTGCTCCACTCGCCGGCCGGCACCAACGTCGTTGAGAGCTGGCGATTCAGCACGCCGGACGAGCCGCCGACCGTGGATCACGAGATCACCATCGAAGTGGTCAACGGCCGCCTGGTTCCCAATCCGATGGAGCCTCTCGCCATCCTGGCAGTGCCCGCCCGGGACCAGCTCACCGTCTTCGTCAGCCACCAACGGCCCCACGAGTTGCGCGACGACCTTGCCTCCCAGCTCGAGCTCGACCCCGGCGAGCTGCGAGTGATAGTCCCGGACGTCGGTGGAGCGTTCGGGATGAAAGGGATGGCCTATCCCGAGTACACCGCGGTAGTAGCTGCCGCCCTCAACCTCGATGCGCCGGTCGAGTGGGTACAAACCCGACGCGAACATTTCCTGACCGGGACACACGGCCGTGGCCAGCGACACCGGGTGACACTCGGTGGCGACGCCGGTGGTCGCATCCTCCGGGCCCGTATCGAAATCCTGGCGGATGTGGGCGCCTATCCGCACAACGGGGCCCGCATCCCAGCCTTCACGCGTTATATGGCAACCGGGTTGTACGACATTCCGCACGTGGAGATCGAATCCACGACGGTCGTGACCAATCTGGCGCCCACCGGTTCGTATCGGGGGGCAGGACGCCCCGAAGCCGCCTATGCCATCGAGCGGGCAGTTGACGCCTTCGCCAGGTCGCTCAACCTGGACCCGTTCGAGGTGCGGCGCCGCAATCTCATCCGGTCGCTGCCACACCGAACCCCCACCGGTGCCCTTTATGACAGCGGTGACTACCGAGCAGTCCTCGATCTGGTTGAAGAGCTCGTTGAAGCACGGTCCGTCCGGGTCGAGCAGCGTGACCGGCGTAGGCGGGGGATGGATCCGATCGGGCTGGGGGTAGCCGCCTTCGTCGAACGAGCCGGTGGAGCCGTCAACACCGGTGAGTTCGCCGGGATCGAGATGCGTCCGGATGGCGTTCTAGAGGTCCGGACGGGGTCGGTTTCAGCGGGCCAGGGACACGAGACGGTGTGGGCCCAGATTGCTTCTGACGCGTTTGGAGTGTCTGCGGATCGGGTTCGGGTTGTGGCCGGCGATACGGCCCGGGTAGCACAGGGAACCGGAACCGCTGCCAGCCGCTCGACCATGATTGGTGGCTCGGCCGTGCATCGCACCGCTACCGAGGCTGCCGAGAAGGCCCGCCGGCTGGGAGGGCTGATATTGGAGGCCGATCCGGTCGACGTCGTCATCAACAATGAAGGGGTGTCGGTGGTCGGTTCACCGAGGACACTTCTCTCCTGGGGGGAGCTGGTGTCGCAATCAAAACGCCGGGAGGTTCCGCTCTTGGCTCAGGAATGGTACGTCCCGGGGGCGCAAACCTTCCCGGATGGGGCAGTGGCGGCAGTTGTGAGCGTAGATGTCGAAACCGGAACAGTGCTACTGCAGCGGCTGGTGACAGTCGACGATTTCGGCAATGTTGTCAATCCGATGATCGTGGAGGGGCAAGTACACGGCTCGTTGATGCAAGGCATCGGGCAGGCGTTGTATGAAGAGGTCGAATATACGGCGGCCG
>JAUXJL010000284.1 GCA_030624805.1 Acidimicrobiia bacterium | reverse complement strand
TGGCCGAGCTTGCTCTGAAGGGCTTCCCCGAGCCGATCGCAGTGGCACGAGTCGTCGCCTAGCGCCACATTTCTTCACGTGTCGACCACCGGGGTGGACCACAGACTCAAGCCGATGCGGTCGGTCCGACAAGTAGTGCAAAACGATTCAATACTGTGGCCCAATCGGGGCCTGTCGGATTGGTGCGGGTCGTGGGCGCCCGAGCGGTGATCACGTTCCCGGCTTTACGAAGCCGGATTCGTAGGCAGCAATTACCGCCTGGGTGCGGTCTCTCACCTCCAGCTTGAGGAGGAGTGACCCTACGTGGCTCTTGATCGTCTCAGAGCTGACGAAGAGCTCCTGTGCGATTTCCTGGTTGGAAAGGCCCTGGGCAAGCAGGTTGAACACGTCGCGCTCCCGTTCGGTAAGGGACTCGACCGCCGTGGTGTACCGGGCTGAGGGCACCGGCGGCACATAGTGGCGGATCAGTTCTGCGGTCGAGGCCGGGAACACCAGCGACTCGCCCGAGTCAACCACGCGGACTGCCTCGATGAGGTCATTGGGTGGGATCCGCTTGAGCACGAAGCCGGCCGCACCCGCCTGGAGTGCTTCGTAGACGTACTCGTCGAGCTCGAAGGTGGTCAATACCAACACCTGCGGCGGGTTGGGTTCGGCCATGATTTGGCGGGTGGCTGAGAGCCCATCCAGGTTGGGCATGCGGATGTCCATGATCACCAGGTTTGGTGCGAGATCGCTGGTCATTGCTACTGCTTCCCGACCATCGGATGCCTCACCCACCACCTGGAGGTCGGGCTCACCGTCGAGCACGGCCCGCAGCCCTACCCGGACCAGGGGATCGTCGTCGGCGATGAGAATGTCGATCACTGGTGCACGGCTCCCACCGGCAATCGAGCCCACACCCGATAGCCACCGTCGGGAAGGGGCCCGGCTTCCACGCTGCCGCCCAGCATTGCCACCCGTTCCCGGATCCCGATGAGCCCGCGGCCTCCGCTGCCCGGTTCAACGACCCCTGGTGTGTCAGCGGTGGCAGGCGCCTCGTTAGAGACCTCGATCTCTACTGCTCCGTTTGTGCGGGTTAGGCGTACCTCCGTAAGAACTGGACCGGCGTGCTTGAGCACATTGGTGAGAGCCTCCTGCACGATCCGATAGCCGGAGCGGCTCACCTCGGCCGGCAAGTCATCGGTAGGGCCCTGGGCAACAAGCGAAACATGCGCCCCGGCACCAGTCATCTCATCGATGAGGGTCGGCAGACGGCGCAACGTCGGCTGGGGACGGCGCTGACCATCGAAGTCATCACGCATGATTCCGAGAATGCGGTCGAGCTCGCCCAGCGCTCGCCGGCCGCTCTCTTCGATGTTTTCGAGAGCCTGACGGGCGAACTCGGGGTCACGCTCGAACACGTGCCCACCGGCCCCGGCCTGCACCACCATCATCGTGAGCGTGTGGCCGACCGAGTCGTGCAGCTCGTGGGCGAGCAGAGTCCGCTCCTCGAGGACGTCGGTGCGCTCCTGCAGCTCAGCCCGCTGCTGCTCACCGGAGGGGCCGAGCAGCAGCTTGGCCATCAGGCCGTGGAGGGCGCCGAAACCGCTGATGGCGTGTGCCGACATCGCAGCAAACAGCACACCAACGACCGGCACGAACCAAACGAGAGCGTCCGGGACGCCGTCGACCCAGTCGGCATCGATCTCCTCCGGGAACCAAAGCACGGCGGGTGTAAACAGCAGCGCAAAGGTAACCGACACCAACGTCACCACGAGAACGAACCCGAAGATGCCAAGCGGAAAACGGACCAGGAGCCACGCGAAGCTCCGCCACGTGTAGTTGTCGGTCACCAGGGTGCGGGCCCGCCTGCCCCAACTCATTTCGGCCGTGAACGGGCTGGGCGGGCTTTCAATAGGTGTGTCGAGCAAAATCGAGGCGAGCCCACGCTCGAAGCTACCGAACGTCCGCCATGCGATTACGGCGCCGACCAGGATAAAAATTCCCACCCAGATGATCGACAGACCGACCCCGACAGAGAGGGCGGTGACCAGGAAGACGAAGTAGAAGGTCCCAATCGGCAGACCGAGCAGGAGGTAAGCCAGGCGGGTGTAGGTCGAGGCCCGGCCGAGCGGCCCGAACAATGCCCTCATACGTCCATCCTCTCACGGTGATGGCAACTCGTCGCCTCGGAGCCCGGTGCCTTCGGGCGATGGATGCTACGCCGGGCCGACGCCGACACTGCTACGTCCGACAGGATCGTTCCCGGCAGACCCGAGAGCAGCAGTCCGGCACCGGCCACGAGGGTGACGAGTCCGACCGGGGAGAAGACCCAGGCAACGAAATCGAAATGACTCAAGATGATTTCCATATCCATAGGGTCGCTAAACCGGCTGCCGTTGTCATCACGCAAGAGAGGGTTCCTGGCCTCCCCCGTCCGGGGGAGACTTCTACTTGGTGTTCGAAGTCATGTCCGGGTACGGCGGCTATTTCCGGGGTGTCCGGCCGTCCCGACCTCCAGATGTCGACCCGCACCGGGTGATACGTCGACGAGACGAGAGGCCGGTAACCCCGTAGGGTGCTGCTCATGCAGCGCGGAGGTGTGATATGTCAGAGCTCGTGATCGTGGATCCGCTGCTGACCTCACCCGCATTCAACATCGGGAAGGACTGGCTTGGACCCGACCACGTGATCCATTGTCCCTCCGATTTCTCACACCAGGCAGTTGCCCCGTTCCTCTCTACAGCCGAAGGCATCCTCACGGCCCATTGCCCCGTGACCGCCGCCATGATGGATGCGGCCCCCAACCTCAAGGTGGTCGCTAAGCCGGGAGCAGGTTGGGACAACATTGACGCCGCGGCCGCCACCCAACGAGGTGTGCTGGTGTGCAACGTGGCAGGAACCCGGGGCCGTTCGGTGGCCGAACATGCCTTCTTCATGCTGACCTATTTGGCCAAGCACGCATGGATGCTCGGTGATGCCGATTGGAGGCACACGCTCTCCTACCAGTTCGGGGGAAATCGGTTGGGCGTGATCGGGCTGGGCACTGCCGGCTCGGTTGCCGTCCAGATCGGTGCCGGGCTGGGAATGGAGATCCTGGTCAACACTCGGACTCCGGATCCGGATCGGGTGCCGGGGGTGCCACTGCAGTTCGTCGATCGCGAGAGCCTGCTCGCCGAATCGGACTACGTCATTCTTACCATGCCGCTCACCGACGAAACGCGCGGGCT
>JAUXJL010000047.1 GCA_030624805.1 Acidimicrobiia bacterium | reverse complement strand
CCTGGCGCGACAAGGCCAACCCGCTGTCTGACAATGCCGCCAACCGCAACATGGGGGCGAACTCGTGGAACCCATCCTCGCCGACGGCAGACCGGGCGATGAAGTCTTCCATGTCGGACGCTCCCGCCTCTTCCATAGCCTCAGCCAGGTTCTCGACATATTGGAGCATTCGTAGGTACCCGCCCGACTTGAGAATGTCGCTGCAGGTGGTGACCGTTCGCATCCCCGAACGCAACAGGTCCGAAACATTGAAGCAATCGACCCCGCCTGCGAAGGACATGAGGAGGTCACCGTGGAATTGCTCGGAGATTCGCAGGCCGAGGTTGCTCGTTACCGGGTGGAGGGCCCGGCCCGAGAGATACATCATGTCATCACGGTCGAAGATCGGGCGCCAGTTGTTCACCTCGAGAGTATTTGTGAGCTTGACGCCGAAGGTGCGGTCCTGGGCGCGAGCCACCCGGCGAAGGCTGTGCAGCATCGGCACCGCGTCCACATACATGAGGTCGTGGCCGAAAGCTTCGTCGGGGATTGGGATGTCATCGAATCCCAACTGGTCGTTGACGATCGACCGCACCCGGTCGGCACCCAGCAGTGTCGGGTTGAGCTTGACCGAAGCGTGGAGGTTCCGCTCTTCGAGCAGGTAAACCATGATCTTTTCGATCTCGTCGGGCGGGCACCCGTGCATCGTCGAAAGTGTGATGGTGTCCGACAGTTGAGCAGGGATGTCGATTTCGCGAACCGGCGGATAGCGCTCGGCCACGATGTCGACCTGGCCGGGCAGGTAGGCGGAGGCGTCGGCCATTGTGTCGAAGAACCACTGTACGTTCGGTTTGAGCATGCCTTCGAGGTTGTAGCCAACGCTCATGTTGAAGATCATTCCGGGCCGCTCACCGGGGAAGCCGAACTTGTGGTGGAGCGCATGGATCAGCACCCAGGCCCGCAGGTACTCGTCGAGTGATTCGAAAATCCTCAGTTCCTGAGACCACTCGACGTTGTAGCCCTCGTCCTGGATGTCGATACACGGCTTGTTGACGTCGAGCTCGTCGAGTGTCTGGACAGTCTTGAGCTCTATGAACCGGGCACCAACCAGCCATGACATGATGATGTTCTGGGCCATCTGGGAATGCGGGCCGGCCGCCACTCCCAGGGGTGTCTCCAGCTCCACCCCATATTTCTTGATCCGGAACTTGTCTTCCGGCTTGGGAACGAACCAGGCCGATTCCGGGACTCCGAACAACGCGTTCTTGGTCTCGAGCTCATCGAACACCCAGTCGGTGAGCTGCTCCATCGAAATGAGGTGAAACCGGTCTGACATCGGCCTTCCTTTTTTACAAGCGGGCGTGCAGCCGGGATGCCTGTTCCCGGGCCTTGGCCCGTACTTCGTCGGCGTCCACCCGGGTGGTTCTTCCGTCCTGGAACACCACTTCGTCGTTCACCTTGACCTCGAGCGGCCGGATCGAAGGCGTAAACGCGATGTGCCACGGGTCCATCGGCTCGTAGGACCAGGTGACCTCATCCCCGCGTGCCTCAGGCATGATTTTCCACCCGTTCTCGAGCCACGACCAGGCGAGATCGGGCCCGGCGGTCACATCCACCGACCGCTGCATGACGTAGGCGAGCCGGAACGACTCGATCACGTTGGCGCCTATGCCATCAGTGCCGAGCGCCACGGGGTTGCTGAACCGGGCCGGGTTGGCATAACCCACCCCGTTGTTGAGGTTGGATCGGGGGTTGTGCAAGATGGTCCCCGATAGCTCGTGGTCGTCTGGCAGATGAACGCAGTGGCTGATGAGCCAGTTGTCACGAGTGAGGCCCTTCAGGCGGCTGGGGGCGTCAACGTCGCCGATGCCCTCCGCCACGTGGATGTGAACGCCGACGCCGAGATCTTCGGCCAGCCCGGCGGCGGCCTGCAACGAGTCGTCCGTGCAGGTGAAGGCGGCATGGATGCCGACGTAGCCCGGACCTCCCGCCTTGATGAACCGTTCGTTTTCCTTCAAACCCCGCTTGGCGCCGTCTGGGCCGTTGCGGTCGGTGATACCGTAGGCAGTGAGTACCCGGACGCCCACTTCGGCGCAGGCGTCGGCGATGACATCGAGGCTCCCCTCGATGGCGTTTGGTGATTCGTGGTGATCGACTATGGCGGTGGTCCCAGACTCGAGGGCTTCGACCGCGCCCAGCATGGCCGACCAGCGGATCATCTCCAGATCGAGGGCAGTATCGAGCCGCCACCAGATCTGATCGAGGATCCCCTGAAAATCGGTGGCCACTTCGGGGGGAGGGGGCATGCCGCGAGCAAGCTCGGAGTACAGATGGTGGTGTGCGCACACCAGGCCCGGGGTGGTTGTGCTCATCGATCCTCCAGCAGCGGCATCAACCCCAAGCTACTCGGCCGGCCCAAAAGTCGGGAACGGAGGGCGTGCGAGTAGCGTTACACCTGCCAGGAGGTCACTGCATGTTTCGATCAAAGAATGAAATCATTCCGCCCGAGGACGCCCTTGCCGGCCGAAGCGAAGCACTGCCGGAAAGCGATGTACATTTCGTGAACGGCACGTCGCTTTATCCACCGTTTCCGGAAGGAACCGAGCAGGCCATGTTTGCCATGGGATGTTTCTGGGGTGCCGAGCGGATCTTCTGGCAGATACCGGGTGTGTATACGACGGCTGCCGGATACGCGGGGGGGTACACACCCAACCCGACCTACGAGGAGGTTTGTACCACTCGCACCGGGCACGCTGAGGTGGCACTTGTGGTTTTTGACCCCAAACAAGTCAGCTACGAGCGCCTCCTCAAGGACTTTTGGGAACAGCATGACCCCACCCAGGGTATGCGCCAGGGCAACGACCGCGGCACCCAGTACCGGTCGGCGATCTACACCTTCAGCGACGAGCAGTTGGACACGGCCAAGCGATCACGCGATCAATACCAGTCGGTGCTCGACGAGCAGGGGTTCGGCCCGATAACCACTGAAATCGAACCCGCCCCGGACTTCTACTACGCCGAGGATTATCACCAGCAGTATTTGGCCAAGAACCCGGGTGGCTACTGCAACCACGGCTTCTGTCAGGTCTCCTACCCGGACGGTGCGTAGCTTGTCAGTCCCCGGCCGGGCTTCGCCCGGCTAAGGAGTTGCTACGCAACTCCTTAGGAACGCCGGATTCGCCAACCCCCCTACCCCTCGCCTCCGGCGAGCGGTACCTTCCCCCCAGCTTCGCTGGGGGGACTGACGGGCTGGTGGACATTCATCGGGAGCTTGTTGCGCCACTCACCATCAACCTCATGGAAGGCAGCGGCGACGGCTCCGGCGGTCGGCACGAGGCCTATCTCCCCGACGCCCTTGATGCCGTAGGGCGATCCGGGCTGGGGAGACTCGACGAGGATCGTCTCGATCTCGGGGATATCCTTGGGACGGAGGATGTCGAGACTCCGCAACGTCATGTTGGTCGGGCGCGCTTCATCGTCGGTCGGGAAATCCTCGGTCAACGCGTAACCGAGGCCCATGTGCACGGAGCCCTCCACCTGCCCTTCGCACAACGTCGGATTGACGACCCGCCCGACGTCGTGCACGGCCACCACCTTCTCGATAGCGCCACTGTCGGGGTCGGCGATGACGAGCTGGGCGGCGTACCCGAATGTTGAGTGGATAATCGGGTTGTCGACATTTTCTTCGAGTGAGTTTGTCCAATCGACCCGATACTCGCCGTAGTAGTCGACCCCGGGCTTACGGTCGTTCTCGATGGCAACTCGGCATGCGTCCTTCACCGAGCCGGCCCCCATCAAGGTTCCGCGTGAGCCGGTGGTCTGGCCGGCTCCGAGTTCCCGGGTGGTGTCAACGACAACACGAACGTTGGCGGGATCGACCCCCAGTTCCTCAACTGCTACCTGAAGAGCGACCGTGTGCACGCCCTGGCCCATCTCGGTCCAACAATGGCGCACCTCAACAGTGCCGTCCTCTTCAAACCGGACCACTGCTCCCGCGATTTCCTTGAATCCGTTTCCGAGCCCCGAGTTCTTGAGACCCATCCCGAGCCCGACCGCTTTACCGGCGGCCCTGGCGTCGTCATAGAGCGGTTTGACAGTGTCGAGGCAGAGACGGGCGCCGAGCGAGCCGTCGTCCATGATTTGGCCCGGTCCCCACACGTCGCCGGGAGAAACGATGTTGCGGTTCCGGATTTCCCAACCGCTGATGCCGACCATCTCGGCCAACCGGTCCATCACACCCTCGGAGGCAAATTGGGCCTGGTTGGCGCCGAATCCGCGGAACGCGCCGCACACCGGGTTGTTGGTGCGCACAGCCACCGCTTCCACATCGATATTTGGGAACACGTATGGGCCGCTCGAGTGGCCGGCCGCTCGCTCCAGCACCTTCATCCCGACCGACGCGTACGGCCCGCTGTCGCCGATCAGCCGCGACCGGAGGGCGGTCATCGTGCCCTCTTCGTCGCAGGCGGCGGACACTTCGAGCCGGATCGGGTGGCGCTTGGGGTGCATGATCAGCGATTGTTCTCTCGTCAGTGTGCATTTGACCGGATGGCCCAGCAGGTGGGCGGCCAGAGCCGTCTGGGCCTGGTTCGACATGTCTTCTTTTCCGCCGAAGGCTCCGCCGTTGGAAACGAGCTCGACGGTGACCCGGTCCTTCTCGACCCCGAGCACATCGGCGATCTGGTTGCGGTCATCCCACACACCCTGCCCACCCGAATACACCATGAGCGTTCCATCTTCCTGGGGGATGGCCAGAGTCGACTCCGGCTCGAGGAAGGCGTGCTCGACTCGTTGAGTGTGGAAGGTTTCGTGAACCACATGGGCCGAATTGGCCAGCGCTTCGTCGACGTCGCCCCGGCTGTAGACCGAGCGGGAGAGCACATTGCCGTCGAGGCCCCAAACGGCGTCCTCGTCGGATGTCAATGCCACGTCGGGGTCGGCGAAGGGCTTGAGGATGTCGTACTCGACCTCAACCGCCTCGGCGGCTGCACGTGCGATCTGGACCGATTCTGCCACCACGATGGCGAGAACATCTCCGAGATACGACGTTCGTCCGGACTCGGGAATGAACACCGGCCAGTCTTCGGAGATGATGCCGACCCGCAACTCTCCGGGAACGTCGTCGGCCGTGTAGATGGCGATGACACCTTCCATAGCCATGGCCGGGCGGGTGTTGATACGGAGCACATCGGCCCTGGCATGGTCGCTCAGCTTGACCGCGGCGTGGAGCAAACCTTCCGGCCGCATATCGTCGACATACCCGCGGTCTCCCAATGCAAGTTCGGCCGCCTCGTATTTGTCGCCGCGGCTGCCGATCCCGCCGGGCAGCGCCGCCTCGGGAATGGCGTCATCACGCAGCATCTCGATGGCTTCGAAGATCTTGGTATATCCGGTGCACCGGCACAGGTGCCCGCCCAGGCGTCCGGCCGTCGTTTCGCGGGTGAGGTCCTTTCCCTTCTGATCGAGGAGCGCTTTGGTTCGCACGAGGATGCCCGGAGTGCAGAATCCGCATTGGAGTGCTCCGGCCGAGGCGAAGGCGGTGGCGAGGCGGGCTCGCTCCTCGGCCGGGAAACCCTCCAGAGTGGTGACTTCCTTGCCTGCGGCCTTCTCCATTCCCACCAGGCAAGATTGGATTGCTTTGCCATCCAGGAGAATCGTGCACGACCCACAGTGGCCGGTGGGGGAGCAGCCATCCTTGGGAGAGGTGACGTCGAGTTCCTCGCGCAGCGCAGCCAGAAGGTGCGGATGGTCCGATCGAACTGAGGCCGCTTCCCCATTGACGTTGAATGAGGTTTGATCGAGCCGCGTTGTAGTCACGGTCGCCCTCCTTGGCTAAGAACTGTCGTCATCTTATATGGTGGCTCAGGCTGGCCGGTGCGGTTGGATTCCGCCGACCCTTCGAGGCATTTAGCAGACGGGGAAGGAGAAAACAGCGAGTAAGTATGTCCAAGGATCTCCGGGATGCAACCAGACCAGGGAAACCTGGACAATGCCATGGCACCCCGAATTGGGAACGCGAAACTTTCCCTACCTCGCAGCTTGGCTGCGGGAAGGCTCCGATTACTGTTGCCTCCCGAGATGAACAAAACAACCGTCAACTGTGGGCACAGCCGCCCCGGGGGCGGTTTTTCTAATACCCGAAGCGCTTTCGGGCAGCAGACCTGAGGAGATCAACTATGGCAACCAGGGCGGCAACCGAACACCTTCCCTTCGGAGAAAAGCGCGACCCCCGCTTCTTCGGGCGAGACATACTTTCGGTGTCCCAATTCGAGCGAAGCGATCTCGAGACGCTGTTTGAGGTGGCCCATGAAATGGCCGAGATGGTGCAGCGGGTCGGGACCTTCGATCTCCTCAAGGGCAAGGTGCTCACCAACTTGTTCTACGAGCCGTCGACCCGCACGTCGTCGTCTTTCGTGGCTGCCATCGAGCGGCTGGGCGGGAGTGTCATCCAGATCAACAACGTCACTTTCTCCTCGGTCTCGAAGGGCGAGTCGCTCGGTGACACCGTCCGCACCATGGAGCAGTACACCGATGCCATAGTGCTGCGCCACCCCGAACAGGGCTCGGCGGCCGAAGCGGCGGCCGCCACCAACAAACCGATCATCAACGCCGGCGACGGAGCGGGGGAGCATCCGACCCAGGCGCTGCTCGACGCCCACACCATCCGTGAGGAGATGGGCGGCATCGACGGGTTGACCGTCACCATGGTCGGCGACCTCAAGTATGGGCGCACCGTCCACTCGCTCGCGAAGCTGCTCACGCTCTACGACGTGAAGATCAACTATGTGTCTCCCGAGATCCTTCAGATGCCCGAGGTGCTCGTCAAGGAGGTCGACGCTGCCGGCATTGACCAGTTCGAGACCACCGACCTCGATTCTGTGCTCGCCGATACCGATGTGCTCTATGTCACCCGGATTCAGAAGGAGCGGTTCTCGGACCCGGCCGAGTACGACCAGGTAAAGGACTCCTACATCATCACTCCGACGACGATGCAGGGGGCCAAGCAGAAAATGGCCCTCATGCATCCGCTGCCCCGGGTGGGGGAGATCACCACCGACGTCGATGCCGACCCACGCGCTGCCTACTTCCGGCAGATGGAATACGGCATGTATACCCGGATGGCGCTTCTCGCCCTCGTGCTCGGGAAGGCCTAGAAAGAGTCACCCGTCCCGCTTGCAGAGAGGGGGGCAACCCTATTGCTCCGGCGACCCTTCGGGTTGCTCGGGGGTGGGGTGAGGGCGCGTTCCTGTGCTCCAACGTTGGTAACACAGGCCACCACCCAACAACCGTGGCCCACCCCTCCCGGTAGTGTCAACCGTTATGGAAAACGCCGCGCCGCTCACACCCTTCCCGCTCGACGTATTGCTGGGACGTATTGCCCACGAGTGGGAGACCCGCCAGCGCATATTCGATCTCCCAACAGGCCGGTTTTGGAAAAGGCCCGACAACATTGACTTGTCGATGGAGTTCCTCGGCAAGCCGGCTGCAACGCCGGTCGGGCCCGCCGCCGGACCGCACAGCCAGATGGCACAAAACATCGTGCTCGGCTGGCTGGCGGGAGCCCGAGTCTTCGAGCTAAAAACCGTTCAGGTGCTTGACGACATCGATATCGGGCGGCCCTGTATCGATATGGAGACCATCGGCTTCAACACCGAATGGAGCCAGGAGCTCAAGGTGGCCGAGTCCCTCGAGGAATACGTCAAGGGGTGGATGATCATCGAGATCCTCCGGCAGTGGGAGCCTCTCGAGCCGTTTGTCGGTACCGATCCGGGCCCCCATGTGTTCGACATGTCGGTTGGGTATGACCTGGCCGGGATCCAGACCGACAAAGTGGCCGGGTTCATCGGCTCGTTGCTCGACGCCGGTGCTGAGATCGATCGCCTAAGTCCACAGATCCCCGAGCCGTTCGCCGGGTTCCGTGATCACGATTTTCCCACCCGAGTCTCCGACACGCTCACACTCTCGACCTTTCATGGATGTCCACCCGACGAGATCGAAGCGATGGTCAAACACCTGATGGACCGCCATGGGCTTGATGTAATCGTGAAACTCAATCCGACCCTCCTCGGCTTCCCACGGGTGGTCGAAATCCTCCAAAAGGATCTCGCCTACGAACACATCCGGCTCAACCGTCTTTCATTTGTCGACGATCTCGAGATCGGCCGGGCCGTCGACCTCATCTCCGACCTTCAAAAGTACGCGGCCGATCGGGAACGCCGATTCGGGGTGAAGTTGACCAACACGATGGTCGTCAACAACGACCGCGACGTCCTGCCAGATGACCCGATGTATATGTCGGGGCCTCCGCTGCACGTCCTGGCCACCAGCTTGCTTGATGATCTGCTCAGCACGATGCCGGGAACGTTCATGGTGGCCGGCCACGACGGGCCGGTCCAGGTGAGCTTCTCTGCAGGGGTGGCCAAAGGAAACATCAGTGCGACCGTCGGCATGGGCGTGGCCCCGGCCACCCTCAGCTCCGATTTGCTCCGGCCGGGCGGGTACGGGCGCCTCGAGCCGATGCTGCGACAGCTTGAAAAGGACATGGAAGCAGCCGGGAGTCACACGCTGGCTGAATGGCATCAACACAGTTGGGATGAGGCGCGCGCGGGAGGTTTCCGCGGTCCCGCCGAGGCCCACATGACAAATATCGTCAAAGGGCATGGTAAATCCCAGTACGACCTCTACGCGAACGAGGATCCACCGCGGTCGGTGGACCACGACCTGGAGATGTGGGGCTGCGTAGCCTGCAATTTTTGTGTCACGGTGTGCCCGAACGATGCGTTCTTCCGCCTTCCCACCCCGGAGGGGGCGGACATGAGCGGTCGTCAGCAGTACTTCGTCCTCGCCGAGCTGTGCAACGAGTGCGGCAACTGCATGGTGTTCTGTCCGGAAAACGGCGATCCCGCCCAGGTCAAACCCAAGCTCTACCTCGACCGGAGTCGGTTTGGGCTTGGTGAAGGGCAGGGCTTTTTTCTCGAACCAGAAGGGGACGGTGTCTCGATCACGGCTCGGCAGGGTTTCGAATCCGAAGCGGGCCGGCTTGACGAGCTGCTGAACGATCGGGTCGAAGGAATCCCCATTCGGGCCGGCGACCTCTAGCCCCGGGCGGCGGAGTCAGGCGAGATCGGAAACGTCGCGAACGAGGAACACCGCGCCGAGAACTGTGATGGCCGCCAGGAACACCCAGCCGGCAACACTCCCAACCCTGCCCGCCACCCGATGGTTTATCCCCGGCGGGAGAGACTTGAGGAGGCGTCCGGGCGTGAGCAGCCAGTCGGACAGATAGACCACGGTGATTCCCCAGGCTCCCGGTATGAATACGAAGAGACCGACCGTCAGCCAGAGCGGCTCGAGGATGCGGAAGTCGATTCCGTCGGCGTTGACAAGGAGACTGCCGCCGATGGCGGCGGCCGCGATTCCGATGGCCGGGGCCAGAACGCGGGTCGGCACGCCAACCAGAGCTCTAATCCCACCGAATATTGCCCCCATGACGACCCCGATTGCGGTGGCGAAGATGAGCAGGAAGATGGTTTCTGCCGAGATGCGGCCAATTTCGAAGCCATCGTCGGAGATGACGCCCCGTACCCGGTCGTCGCTCGTGAGGAACACAATCCGCATGGCGATGCGGCCACCAACACCTCCCCATATGAACCCGGCGGCTGCACCTGCTATCGATCCGAAGCCGATCGACGTAGTGAGGGCGTCTATCGAGAACCCGTCTTTTTGTGCCGGCCGGTCGACATCCGGCTCATGGGTACCACCCATCTGGACCTCCTGCCAGGTCATGCGAGAAGAGCCTACTTGTCGGTGGATGGCTGATCCGGGGGTGAGGCAGGGCGCCCTGGGCCGCCCGAGGCCCTTTAGAAGTGTCCAGCCGCCGGCAGCCACCCGGCCTCACCGAACGAGAACGAAATGTCTCCCGGTCCGGTGGTGTTGGAGTTTCGCAGATAGAAGGCAGCGTCCGTCGGTCGAAAGACTCCCACTGAGTCGAAGCCCTTGTCGGTCCAGTCGCCGACTGTGAACCGGTCACTCGGTAGGCCGAAGTAAAGTGTTCCGCTGGTGGGCGCCACCGCCGACGGGCTGGTCGGGAGGGCGGTCGTGTAGTACACGTAGCCACTGGTCGGTCGGTAGAGGAACACGCTGTCGCGGCCGTCGCCGTCGGCGTCGCCGCCGATCGCTACGTCACCGGTTACGCCGAAGTAGAACTCCCACTCGGCCTCGCTGGTGGCATTGG
>JAUXJL010000124.1 GCA_030624805.1 Acidimicrobiia bacterium | reverse complement strand
TTGAAATAGGCCTCCGAGCAGAACGCCTTGGCGAGCGGGGCAGCCGTGCTCAGTTCATCCGATCCAGTCACCAGTGCCCACACGGCATAACCCGCCGCCGATCGGGCCGACTCGAGCCCGACCAGCATGTCTGCGCACATGTGTTTGATCGCCTGGAATGATCCGATGGCGCGGCCGAACTGCTTGCGAGTCTTGGCATAGTCGACAGCCATCTCGATGACCCGCTCCAGACCACCGACTTGCTCGTTGGCAAGAGCAGCCCGGGCCACGTCATAGACCCGCTCCACCACCCCCCAACCAGCTTCGCCCAGCCTGACCGCCGGAGTACCTGTGAGGTCGCATTCAGCCTGAGAACGCGTGGTATCGAGCGTTACGAGCTTGCTGAAGGAAACCGCGTTTCCCTCGACCAGAAACAGCCCAACCTCGCCTCCCAACCGGGCCGTCACGATGAGCAAATCGGCGTAATTCCCTGCCGTTACAAATGACTTGCTGCCGGAAAGGACGAACCCCGCTCCTTCAGGGGTCGCCACAGCCTGCACGGAGCTCTCGCCCCACCCTCCCCCGGGCTCGAGGCTGGCCACCGTTCCGATCACCTCACCGGTCGCGATCCGAGGGAGCCACTCGGCCTTTTGCTGCTCGCTTCCGCCCGCCAGCAAAGCCTCGGCCGCCAGCACCGCCGACGAGAGGTAGGGCACCGGTGCCAACACGCGACCCATCTCCTGGAGGACGATGGCCGACTCGGCGAACGTGAATCCGGCACCACCGTACTCCTCGGGGATGTGCATCGCCGGCCAGCCCTGCTCGGCTATGCCTTTCCACAGCTCGGGGTCGAAGCCTGAGTCGGTCTCAACGATCTCTCGCACCCGCTCCATCGGTGACTGCTCCGACAAATACCTGCGGGCTCCTTCGCGCAGCATCGCTTGTTCTTCCGAGACGGTGAAATCCATGGGCGGGATCATAGAAGCCGGGTGATTCAGGTGCTGAGCCGGTCGGCCGATATTCGAGCTCATGAACCTTCGGATTCCGCGCGCCCCGCTCCTACTTTCATTCATGCTGGTGGCGGCTGCCTGCACAACACCGGCGCACACCGACACCGCCTCGCTGCCGCCGGCTCCCGTCACGACCGTCCCGCCCACCACGAGCCCTGCCCCGGCCCCGAGCACCACAACGAGCACGGTGCTGAAAGCCGGGCCAGACGTCATCGCCTGGCTCGGTCCGGAGGCGGCCGTCCAGACGCTTCTCGAGGCCGTTGAAGCATGGGAAGGCGTGGCCGCCATTTCGCTCGTGACCTCAGAGGAAGCTCTCGTCGAGTTCGCATCTCTGTTTGCCGACCGTCCCGATCTCGAGGAGGGAGTCATGGCCACGGCCCTGCCGGAATCATTGCGGATCGAGCTGTCACATCCGTCGTTTGCCGGCGGCGTAGCGGCCCGGTTGCGCTCGCTATCGGACATCGACGACGTGGTAACCGCAGTGACACCGGCCTGCAACCCATTCCCCGGCTGGAACGTGGTGGTGTTCGTCGCCGACGACCGCGACCTGACCCGCCTCCGCAATGAGTTGGCGGCGGCCGACGGGATTACCGACATCAGTGTGATAGGACGGGACGAAGCGTTGGCGGAGTACCTCGGCCGATTTGCGGGTGTGTCCGACCTGGCATCCGGCATCGCAGTGAAGGACATGTCGGTGTCTCTGCGGGCCCGAACGACCAATCCGGTCACGCTCTCATTCGTTGCGGATCGTTTCGAAGGCGACGCAGCCGTCAAGGGCATCCAGATTTTCAACCCGGGGGCACCCGCCTGTCGGTGAAAAACCCCTGTTGGTAGAGGGGCCCCGTTCCCTAAGCTTTCTCGAATGGAACCCATCCTGCACGTGTCGAATTTGCACGTCTCCGTCGAGGGGACATCCATCCTCAATGGGGTGGATTTGGCGGTCGAGCGGGGCGCCATCCACGCCGTCATGGGCCCGAACGGGTCCGGCAAGTCAACGCTGGCCAACGTGTTGATGGGCAACCCTGCCTACAAGGTCACCGACGGCAGCATTCGCTACAAGGGACGGGAACTGGTGGCCGGTGACGATTGGACGGATGAGCAGATCGCCGAAGTTACAGCCACCAACCGAGGTAAGGACGGGATGTTCCTTGCCTTCCAGTATCCCGAGGAGATCCCGGGCGTGACCATCGTCAACTTTCTCCGCCAGGCCCTTTCCAATCGCAGCGGGCAGGACCTCACCGTTCTCGAGTTGAGGCTCAAGGTCGCCGACACCATGCGAGAGCTCGGCATGGACCCGAGCTTCGCCGATCGGTACCTCAATGAAGGCTTCTCGGGTGGGGAGCGCAAGCGCAACGAAGTGCTGCAGATGGCCGTCCTCGAGCCGGAACTCGCCATCATGGACGAGACCGACTCAGGGCTCGACATCGATGCGCTGCGGGTGGTCGCCGAAGGCGTCAACCGTCTCCGCGACCCGGAGCGAGCCTTTGTTGTCATCACCCACTATCAACGTCTCCTCGAATACATCACTCCCGACGTCGTCCATATCCTCCTTGACGGGCGGATCGTCGAGACCGGCGGGCCCGAGCTGGCGGCTCGGATCGAAGGCGAGGGATACGACGCCTACCGGCAAGCAGTCGGATCCTGAGGCTGCCGTGACCGACCTCGCCCACATCCGATCGGACTTCCCGATTCTGCAGGAGGAGATGAACGGACACCCCCTCATCTACCTCGACTCGGCCGCCACCTCGCAGAAGCCGACCGCGGTCATCGACGCCATCAGCGGCTTCTATCAGAAGACAAATGCCAATGTCCATCGAGGGGCTTACACACTCTCGGACACAGCCACCGATCTATATGAGGAGGCCCGGGCTCGAGTTGCCGGCTTCATCAACGCCGACCGCCGCGAAGTGGCCTTCAACCGGGGGACCACCTCGGCGTTGAACCAGGTGGCTTACGGCTGGGGCCTCAACAACCTGGAACCCGGCGACAAGGTGCTCCTGAGCCTCATGGAGCATCACGCCAACATCGTTCCCTGGCAACTTGTCAGCCGTCATACCGGTGCCGAGCTGATCTACGCGCCCTATACCGACTCGTACGCTCTCGATGTGGACGCGCTAGAAAGCCTGCTGGACGAAAACGTGAAGGTGGTGAGTATCACCGCAATGTCGAATGTGCTGGGAACCATCAACCCGATCCGCCACATCGCCGACGCCGCCCATCGGGCGGGCGCGCTCATGGTGGTAGACGCCGCCCAGGCAGTCCCTCACATGACGGTCGACGTCAAACAAATGGATGCGGACTTCCTGGCGTTTTCGGGTCACAAAATGCTTGGCCCCACCGGCATTGGGGTTCTGTACGGAAAACTCGACCTGCTCGAAGCAATGGAGCCTGCCGAGGGCGGCGGGGAAATGATCAGCGACGTACAGCTGGATTCATCGACCTGGGCAGAAGTACCCCACAAGTTCGAAGCGGGCACGCCGCCGATCGCTGAGGCTATTGGACTCGGCGCAGCCGTCGAATACCTCGAGAAGCTTGGGATGGAGGCGGTTCGGAGCCACGAGATCGACCTGACCGCCTATGCGCTCGATCGCCTCGGAGCCATTCAGGACCTCACCATCTACGGCCCGACCGATGTCGAGACCCGCGGGGGCGCCGTAGCCTTCACCCTCGCCGACATCCACCCGCACGACATCGCCACCATTCTCGATCAGCAGGGCATCGCCATCCGGGCAGGCCATCATTGCGCTCGGCCGCTTGCTCGGTCCCTCAAAGCCCCGGCCACCGCCCGGGCGTCCTTCTACGTTTACAACATCCGCTCGGATGTTGACGCGCTGGTTGATGGGCTCGAGAAAGCCCGGGAGATCTTCGGTGTCGCTTAACGAGCTCTACCGAGAGGTGATTCTCGACCACTACCGGGCACCACGACATCACAATCACCTCGACTCACCAGACGGCTCGGCGCAGGGAAACAATCCTCTGTGTGGAGATGAGGTGACCATCGAGCTGAACCTCAACGGTGACCGAGTGAGCGACGTTGCGGCGATTGGGGTTGGTTGTTCGATCAGTCAGGCCTCGGCCTCGATGATGTCCGAAGCCGTCTTCGGAAAAACCCGGGAAGAAATCGACGAGCTGGTTCGCAAGTTCAAAGTGATGATGGCAATTGAGGAATCGGCAGAGGAAGTTGTCGATCCCGATCGGCCGGGTTCGGCGCTGGGCGACCTCGAGGCCCTCCAGGGGGTTCGTAAATTCCCGGTTCGCATCAAGTGTGCCGACCTGCCATGGATCACTCTCGAGCAAGCCCTGGAGTCCGCCGAGTGAGCGGCGGCCTTGGATTCGGGCTCATCTCTGCCCAACGGACGCCGGGCGATGATCGGTCGTGGACCGATCTCTATCGCGAGGCGCTCGACATCACCGTCCAGGCCGAACAGCTCGGCTTCCGCTCGGTTTGGACTACCGAGCATCACTTCATCGACGATGGCTACATGCCTTCACTCCTGCCGATGAGCGCCGCCATGGCGGCCCTGACCTCCACAATCGAGATCGGTACCGGAGTGATGCTGGCACCCTTGCATCATCCGCTCCGGTTGGCAGAAGATGCGGCCACCGTGCAGCTCATCAGCAACGGTCGGTTCACACTCGGGCTTGGCCTTGGTTGGATGCCGGTTGAGTTCGATGCCTTCGAATCGAGCCTCAAGACCCGGGGCCGCGCCATGGACGAGATATTGGCCATCCTCCCGCAGGCGTGGAGCGGCGAGCCTTTCGCCCATGATGGTGAGGTATTCCGGTTCCCCAAAGTGGGCGTCCGGCCAACGCCCGACGTGCCGATACCCGTTGTTATTGGTGGGGGGGCAGAGGCTGCCGTGCGGCGAGCAGCCCGCATGACCCAGGGATTCTTCTCGAACGCCTCGCCTGCCCGCTTGGCGGAGCAAGTGGGTTGGGCGACCGACGAGCTCGAGGCGGTGGGTGGCGACCCGGCCGCATTCCGCTGGATCTACTACACGATGATGTTCCCGGGCCCCGACGCCGACACCGCCTGGGAGCGGGCCCGAGCGCACGTCCACGCTCTGCGATGGAAGTACGGCGACATGGAGGCTTCTGCCACCCGAGGCGGCGACCTGCCCGAACCGGAGCCCATGTCCACCGAGGACGAGGCCACACTGCGCGGCGCCACGTTGCTCGGCACCGGGGCCGAGATCGCTGCGGCGGTGAATGAAGTTCGAGAGGCTGTCGGTGTTGAACTCGACATCGTGACCCGTTCCTACTTCCCGACGCTCTCGTTCAATCAACAGGTCGAAGTCATGGAAGAACTAGCCGAAGAGGTGGCGCCCCTGGTTTAGCCGCGGGGGGGTGGAGAGCGCGTTCCAGCGCTCTCGACCGCGCCTACTCTTCTTCCTTCCCCGTTCAGGTGAAGGAAATCTTCCAGCTCCGAACATACAAGCCGTCACCGGGTGTCGCACCTGTCGCGAATCAAGACACCTCGAGGGGCGGTACCGCCTCAAGCGACACCCAGTATCTTCCGATGTGTTTGGGATGGAGCTGCGGTCTGTTGAGACTCTCGATTCACGACGTCTAGCCGGCTTCGATGTGTTCGTCGGGGTGGCGGCGGTCGCCGTCATCATCTCGTTGTTCCTCCCGTGGTTTGTGGCTGAGTACGAGCCGCACACCGGCGCCGCCATGGCCTGCTTTGACGAATCAGGGCTGAATAGCGCCGGCTTCTGTACCCAAAGCTGGAGTGGCTGGCGCACCATTTCCATCCATTGGGCCGTTCCGCTGGCTGCCTTCATCGCCTTCCCTGTGGCCGGGCGGCGGGTCCTCGGCGAGCGACATCGGGCCAACAGTCGCGAGTGGCTCACTCTGAGCGGAGTCATTGTCGCGGTCGTGTTCCTCGGGTTCTTCCTCACCCCGAACCTCGGTGGTCTCAATGCCGCCCAAGCAGACCAGGCTGCTCTGTTTTCGGCCGAGCCGTGGGTCTACACCTCGGTTCACTACGCCCGAGGCATTTATGCAGCTATCGGGTTTGCCTTCACCGCCTTTGTGGCGGCTGGCCTACGTACCCATACCGACCCCGACGGCCATGTCGAGGGTCGCTCCCACGGGGCGCTGATTACTCTGGCTCTCGTCGGGGCCCTATTCCCAATCGCTTACCTGGGCGAGATCCTCACCCGCTTCTAGATGGGAAGAAGCATCCCGCGGAACCGAACCGGTCCCGAGAGCCTCTAAGGGGCGTAAAGCCGCTGATACGACTGGCTCTTGTCATGCTGGCGCTGTCCCTGGTGGCAGCTGCCTGCGGGGTCGACAGCTCCGCCACGACGCTCCTCGATTCTGATACCACCCAGGTCACGGCGGGTTTCATCGACACAACGATCCCTGCTCCGGAGCCTCCAGCCCCGGACCGACCGGGGTTTGCGTTGATCGCAAACGTGAT
>JAUXJL010000239.1 GCA_030624805.1 Acidimicrobiia bacterium | reverse complement strand
GGCCCGACCCCAGTTCCCCACCGGCCACCAGCACCGATTGGTCAAATACCTCGACCACTATTCCGAGTACCGACTCGGATGGCTGGCCGCCACTACCAGCCCACCCTGACGGAACCGACGCGGTCACCGCGCCCCCAACCCGCTACTCGTCGGTAACGCATCCTTCGGAGGCCGACTTGACGGTGCGGATGTACTTGGCGAGTGTGCCGCGGGTGGCCTTGAGCGGGGGAGCCGTCCAGGCGGTCCGCCGTCTTTCGAGTTCTGCGGAATCCAGCTCGACTTCGATCGAGCGGGTTGTGGCGTCGATCGTGATGGTGTCGCCATCCTCGACCAGCGCGATCGGGCCACCGTCTTGGGCCTCGGGGGTGACGTGGCCGATGATGAAGCCATGGGAACCGCCCGAGAAGCGGCCGTCGGTGAGGAGGGCCACTTCCGAGCCGAGGCCGGCGCCCATGATCACAGATGTGGGCGTCAACATCTCGGGCATTCCTGGACCGCCTCTCGGGCCCTCGAACCGAATGACGATGACATCACCCGGCCCGATCTGGTTGGCTTCAGCCGCCGCCAGCATCTCCTCTTCGCTGTCGAAGGTACGGGCTGGCCCACTGAATCGAAAGCCCTCTTTGCCCGTGATCTTGGCCACCGCACCATCAGGGGCAAGTGATCCACGGAGGATCTGAATGTGCCCCGTCTCCTTGATAGGGCTATCCCAAGCCTGGATGACATCCTGTCCGTCGGACAGCCCCGGCAGGTCGGCGAGGTTCTCTTCCATCGTTTGGCCCGTCACCGTCAAGCAGTCGCCGTCGATGGCATCATGTTCCAGGAGCAAGTTGAGGACGGCCGGTGTCCCACCGACCTCATGCAGGTCCTCCATGACATACCTCCCACTTGGCTTGAGGTCGGCCAGGAACGGCACACGATCGCTCACGGTCTGGAAGTCGTCAATAGTTAGGTCCACGTCGACCGAGCGGGCCATGGCGATGAGATGTAAGACAGCGTTGGTCGATCCACCCAACGCCATTGTGATGGCCATGGCGTTCTCAAACGCAGCCCTCGTCATGATGTCGCTCGGAACGATGTTTTCTTCCAAGAGCGTGAGGATGGCGGCTCCGGAGCGGACGCACTCGTCGAGTTTGGCGGGATCCGTGGCCGGCGTTGAGGAGCTGTACGGCAAGGTCATTCCGAGTGCTTCGATTGCCGACGCCATCGTGTTGGCCGTGTACATGCCGCCGCAAGCTCCCGCCCCCGGGCAGGCGTGGCGGATGACGTCAAAACGTTTCTCTTCCGTGATGCGGTCGGCGATCTTCTCCCCGTAGGACTGGAAGGCAGACACGATATCGAGCGGCTCTCCGTCGGCTCCGTGTCCGGCCCGGATTGTTCCGCCGTAGATCATGAGTGACGGACGGTTGACCCGGCCCATTGCCATCACCGAGCCCGGCATGTTCTTGTCACATCCGGGTATCGACACGTTGGCGTCGTACCATTGAGCCCGCATCACAGTTTCGATGGAGTCGGCAATGAGGTCACGGCTCTGCAACGAATAGCTCATGCCCTCGGTGCCCATCGACATGCCGTCGGACACTCCGATCGTGTTGAACCGCATCCCGACGAGTCCGGCCGCGGTCATACCTTCCTTGACCTTGGCCGCCAGATCGTTGAGATGCATGTTGCAAGAGTTGCCCTCGTACCACATGCTGGCGATGCCCACCTGGGCCTTGTTCATGTCGGCTTCGGTGAGCCCCGTGGCATACAGCATCGCCTGCGAGCCACCCTGCGAGGCGGGCTGGGTGAGGCGTCGGCTAAATCGGTTGAGCTCAGTGGCCATGCCGGCATGTTAGAGCCCAGCCGGGCTCAGATAGCCTGCGGGCATGGGTGAGGAACCGAATCAAGAGCTTCGGGACAGGCTCGGCCGGTTGGCCCAAGAGGGCGGACTGGTGGGATTCGGGGTCTGTTCAGTAGAGCCCTTCGGTGAGGTCCGAGAGGAGATGGAGCGTCGCGTCGACGACGGAACCTCGGGCCGGGAGCGGTTTACCTACACCGACCCTGAGATCGCCACCGACCTCGGTCGCTCCTTCCCGTGGGCACGGTCTCTCATTGTCGGGAGCGTCACCTACCTTCCGGCCGGCGGGGATCCGGGCCGATCGCAACCCAACACCGGCCGGATTGCCCGCTTCGCCACACACGATCACTACCAGCCGCTCCGGTCTGCTCTGGCGGCCGTGGCCAACCAGCTCAGAGAGGTAGGACATCAGGCGGAGGTGCTCGCCGACGACAATCGTCTGGTCGACCGGGCCGCCGCCGTACGGTCGGGAGTGGCGTGGTGGGGGAAGAGCACCATGGCGCTCGCCCCCAGGTACGGGCCCTGGTTGCTGCTCGGCTCCGTGGTGACAGATGCGATGCTGCCGGTGAGCGAGCCCATGGCACGAGGCTGCGGTAGCTGTACTGCCTGCATCCCGGCCTGTCCTACCGGGGCCCTCGACAATGAAGGCGTGCTCGATGCCACCCGCTGTATCTCGTACTGGGCGCAGACCCCCGGCATGATTCCGCTCGATATCCGTGAGTCTTGGGGGGATCGGTTCTACGGCTGTGACGATTGTCTGGAGGCCTGTCCGCCAGGCCAGCGATGGGCGGAGCGAGCCGATGCCGAAGGAGGTCGGGTGGATCTGCTCGAGGTGCTGGCTCGATCCGACCAAGAACTCATGACCGAGTACGAACACTTCTACGTGCCGCGCCGGGATGCCCGATTCCTTCGTCGTAATGCGCTGGTAGCACTTGGCCACGGTGGAAACTCCGAGGCGGTCCCGGTTGTGGCCGGCTACCTCGGGTCGTCGCTGGGGGTCCTCCGGGCCCATGCCGCCTGGGCGCTTGGTCGTCTCGGAGGTGAGAAGGCGGCCTCGGCACTTGCCGGCGCCGTCGAGGCGGAGGACGACAACGACGTTCGAGCTGAGATCGACCGGGCACTCGCTCGAATCCACTCGGGGGCCTGAAGCGAGGCCGTGGTTTTGCGCAGTTGAGGCTGGGAGAATCAACTGCAGCGGCCGACTGCTCAGTACGCTGCTCGTATGGACGCTGCCAGGTGAGGGAGGTCTTCGGACTAGCGCTCGGGTTCGGGTCGATCGCTCTGCTCGGCTGGATCGCCGCCGCGGCCGTGGCCGGCTCCGTTGACGGATGGGAAGGCGTTGATCCCGACACCCGATTCGGGGTGAGGGGGCGGCGGCTAGTGGCAGCCACATTTGGCTTTGGTATGGCGGGGCTGTCGGCCGCGTATGCGGGCTGGCCCATGGTGGTGGCGACGGTGGCCGCCCTGGTCGGAGCCGCCGTCGCAGTTCTCATAGCCTCTCGATGATCCTCATTGCCGACGTCCACGGCGCCGCCACCCAGCTCCGTCGGCTCGTTGGGTCGCTCGACCAGCCACTCCTGGTACTCGGTGACCTCATCAACTTCATCGACTACCGGACCTATGAGGGCATCCTTGCCGACCTGACCGGCCCGGACTTTGTGCGCCGGCTTGTCGAGCTGCGGACCGATGGCCGGTTTGACGAGGCGCGGAGGCTGTGGCAGCAATCGGCCGAAGGTCGGGAGGATGACGTGAGAGCCCGGTCCGATGAACTGGTGGAGGCCGCCTATGTCGAGATCAGCGCTGCCCTCGAAGGTGCTAACGCCTTCGTGACCTACGGCAATGTCGACCGGGTACAACTGCTCACGAAGCATCTGCCGGCGGGAAACAGCTTCGTGGAGAGCGATCGCTTTGAAATCGAGGGCTGGACTGTTGGAATCATGGGCGGTGGAGTGAAATCCCGATTGAACGTACCCGGTGAGCTGGACGATGCAGAAATGCAGGGTCGGCTCGAGCGCCTTGGCCCGGTCGACATTCTCTGCACCCACGTGGCACCGGCGGTGTCTGCCCTGGAGCGGGATGTC
>JAUXJL010000136.1 GCA_030624805.1 Acidimicrobiia bacterium | reverse complement strand
GTCGGGTGGCCCATCCGGGGCCCGGATCTCGATGAGATCGAGCACATCGAAACCCGAAGTGTGTAACAGTCGGATCATCTCACCGTGGCTGAGATGGAATTCGACGGAATCATCGTCGGGCCACTCGAACCGGTGTATACCGAACTGGGGGCGGAGCAGCGTGTGCTCGGCCGGGACACCGTCCAGTAGAGGAGCGCACAACATATAGAGAACGCTATTTCCAAGGAAGGTGAGCTCGCCTCCGGGACGCAACACCCTGGCTGCCTCGGGAATCCACACGAAAGGGTCCGACCAGATGGCAGATCCATACTCCGAGAATACGAAGTCGAAACTCGCATTCTTGAAGAGGAAGGACTCCCTGGTCCGTGGACGAATGGGAAGGCGAGGTTGAACTCGGCTTGCAGGGCGGATGCGGTGGCCAGCTGTTCGGCCGAATTGTCGAGGCCAACCGGTGCGCCCCCGCCCGGGCAAACCAGGCGGACACGTAGGCGGTCCCGCAACCCACTTCCAGCGTTTCCTTGCGATCGAGGTCGGGCAGAAGGCCCAGTTCGCTTTCGGGGGCTCCCCAGATGCCCCAGCTCGGTTGGCCGGCCCAGGCTCGGCGACCCATCTCAACCCATTCTGGCGCGCGGGAGTCCCAGTGGTCGCGATTGCGAGCCAGGTAGTCGGGCCGGACGGCCTCAGCCGCCAATGGCTGCTTCCAGCTCATCGAGCCCCGGGAAGGCGGGGTCGGCGGCCGTGATGGCGGCAAGGATCTGGCCGGCCGCATCGGAATCTCCCAGATGAGTGGCTACTCGGGCAGCCACGTACCACTGACGAAGCTCGGCTTCGTGCGGGTGCTCCTCGAGACGTTTTGGGTTTACGACTTGCCAGGCTTCCCGCGGGCGCCCTGTGTCGAGGAGGTGCGAGCCATATACGACCCTGGCTTCTCGAAAGGTGTCCGGCCGCCCACCGAGGTGTTTCAGCTCTCTCCAAACTTTGTCGACATCGTCGGACCGCTCGAGCGCCCGCAGGCAGTCCATTTCAACCGGCATGTGAGTGGTCTCCCCTGCGATCCGGCGAAACCCACGCAACTCCTTGAGGGCGGCCTCCCAGCGACCAAGCCGGTAATTGGCGAGCCCGAGAATCTCGCGAATCGTCGCGTTAGAGGAAGAGGCCTGCTTCGCCCGCTCTGCGTGTTCGACGGCCTTACCGTAGCGGGCGTCTGCGAAGGCACCGGCGGCGTCTTCAAGCCCCTGCATTACCGCGGCTCGCCGCTCCTTGCGGGTGGTGCGATTGACCTCTTCCTGGATCCATCTTGGGAGTTGGCTGCCGGCAGTGAGGTCGAGTTGGGGACGCGTCGATCTGTCGCCTCGGTCGCGGGAATCGCGGGAACCCCCGCTTCTCCTCTTGCCGCCGCGTTTCGCGCCGTAGCCGCCGCCGGCGCCACCCTGGCCCTTGTGGCTCTTGCTGGTAGGAGGCTTGCGCCCTTTGCTATGACCGTGCTGGCCCTTTTCACCCATAACACAAAGCTACACGGCTTGACCGGCCAGGCCCACTCGACCGCGCTGGTATCGTTGCCAGGATGAACCTCACTTTCGCGCCGAGTGGCTTCACGACGACTATCCCAGACACGGTCACCAAGCGGGCCGCTGAGTACTCCTCGGTCATGATGGACGACGCCGAGCTTTCCTGTCTGGCCGGGGCAGCTCTGTCGTTTCGGTGGACGCCCGACGCACTCGTTGTAGAAATCGGCAGCTACGAGGGCATGACCGCTGCCTTCTTGGCCGAATGTATGTCCGACGCCGGGCACCTCAACCATGTCGTGAGCATCGATCCATTCGAGCGGGCGCCGACCAGTCCGGGCAATCCGGCCGGAAAATATAAGGCCTACCTCAGGACCATGCATGATCGCGGGCTCGAGGATCGCTGCATGCCCCTCGTGGCGTTCTCTCATCACGCAGCTCCCGCGGTGCCGACCGGATTGGTTTTCTCATCGTGGATGGAAACCACGACCACGAAAGCGTCGTACAGGACCTGGCCCTGTTCGCCCCGAAAGTCCTGCCGGGTGGGTTCATCTTCATCGACGACTACACCGAGGCCTACCCGGGCGTGGTTCGAGCTACCGACGAGTTCGTAGCGAACAACTCTGACTTCACCCTTCTCCACCGGGCCTGGTTCGCCATCTTGCAACGGGTCGGCGGCTAGCCGGCTACGTCTCGGGCAGGTCGCCGATCAACCTGAGCCGGCGAGTCTTGCGCTCGCTCAAAACCACGGCCACGATGAGGATGGTTGCGATAACTGCCAGCGAAACAAAGGTATCAACGTGGTACCAGTTGGCCAACACCATCTTGAGACCCACAAAGATGAGGATGGCCCCGAGGGCGTGTGACAGGTAGTGGACCCGCTGGCGGGCGTTGGCGAGCAGGAAGTACATGGCTCGCAGCCCGAGGATTGCGAACGCGTTCGAAGCGAAGACGAGATAGGGCTCGTTGGAGACCGCCAGGATGGCCGGGACGGAGTCGACCGCGAATATGACATCGGTGAACTCGACAACTACCAGGGCGCCGAAGAGGGGCGTGGCAGCCCGTTTCAGGCCCTGCTTGGTGAAGAACTTCTGGCCGTCAAACTCTTCTGTCACGGGCAAGAACCGCCTGACAACGCCGATCCCCCTGACCGCCGACTCCCCTTCACCCTCGCGGTGGCGGATCACGCGGATCCCGGTGAAGATGAGGAAGGCACCGAATACAACCAGCACCCAGATGAAACTGCTGATAAGGGCCGACCCGATCGCAATAAATAGTGCCCGAAGCGCCAGCGCCCCAAAGATTCCCCAGAACAGAACCCGATGCTGGTATTTCAACGGAATCGCGAGCGTCGAGAAGATCAACGCCCACACGAAAACGTTATCAACACTCAGCGACTTCTCAATCAGATAGCCGGAGATGTATTCGCCGAAAGCTTCACTCCCCCAGGCGAGCGCAACGGCAGCGCCGAAGGTGAGCCCGGATGCCACCCAGGCCGCCGACTCGATCAAAGCCTCCCGAGCAGTGGGCTCATGTGCTTCACGATGCCGATACAGATCGATGGCAAGCAGACCGAGGATTATCCCGACCAGAACGAGCCATGCCCAACCAGGGACATCAATGTCGACGAAGTTCTCCTGGCGGGATGTTGCAGCGACGAACATCGGGAGATTCTATGGAACTTGTGAGCTCAGCATGGTCGAGCCTCGGCACCCGGGCCCCACGGCGTGTAGCTCGGCCGGGAACTCTTCAGAGAGGTAGTGCGTGAGTTTCCTGCGGGTCGTCAGTTGTGACGGCGACGAAATGACCTACCAGCAGTTCGAAGGGCGGGACGCCATCATCGGAACCCATCTTCGGAATAGCCCAGACTGCATCCGGGGCAAGGCTGCCAAGTCGGGTGGTACAACGCTGATTGTGAGCGAGTGGACCGACGAGGCTGCCTTCCAGCGCGAGTCCAGCTCAGTGGAGTGGGAAACTGCCCCGCGGGACATCACGACCAAGTTGTCGCTCCCTGCCGATGTCGAACCGTCGTTCCTGTTTGAAGGCACCGTCGAGGTAAACGTCGGCTAGCTCGTTTCCGAGCACACTCAGGCCGAGCGAGGAGCCACTCCCGACGCCTCACGGCGTGTCTGGCGCATCGTCCTCCACGTCGGGCGCATCGTCCTCCACGTCGGGTGCCTCGTCCTCCACGTCGGGCGCATCGTCGGGCGCGTCGTCGTCCCCGTCGGAATCGCTCGAGCCCCAATCGTCTGTTGCCGCGGGCTCATCTTCCGGTTCGGCCATGGTCTCGTCCGGTGCGGTGAAGTCGTCGGCAAGGCCGGCTTTCGGTGGCGGTCCCTTCGGTCGCTTGGCAGGCCCATACAGGCTCCACAGGAGGCCTATCACGATGGCGAGGACGAGCACAACGATTATTTGCGTGAGCTCGAGGGGAATGACTTGTGTCACGACAAGTACGATGGCGAGCCCTAATCCGAGTGGTATACCCCACAGGATTCCTCGAATCGGGTGCGTAGTCTTGATTTCACCTGAGGTCATGATCGATCAACTCTTCCAGGTTATGGCCGGACGGGAGTTGAATAGCAGGCCGAAGATTCCTCCGCCCAGCAAGGCAAGACCGGCCAGCCCTACCGGATCGGTGAGCCCGTCTCCCTCGAAACTGACGTGGCCCTTGCCGACACAGTCCGGTTGGTTTTCGGACATCATGTGTCCCTCGATCTTGACCTTGGCCGTGAACTTGACCGGGAGGTCCTTGTTGAGGTCGACGAGGCCGGCATTGCGATTCTTGAGCTGAGGGTTCGGATCTCCGCCCTTGTCGAGACTGATACCCGATGTCTTGATATACCACCTGTGGTCCTCCGGTCCATCACCCGACTCAGGGGAGAATCCGTAATACACCACAACCCCCCTCGGATCGACCTTGAATGGGTTTCCGCTGGTGAAAGCCTGGGTGCCCTCCAGCAGGTCAACAGGTGCGTCGCCGTCTCCCAGGTCGATTGCCGCATCGAGCAGGTCTCCGTTCTTGTCGTAGGAGTAGGCGAACCCTCCACACAGGCCGGTCAGCTGGCTTCCGTCGCCGAAATCGGCCACCGCGGTTGACTGTCCAAACAAGATGACGTACTGGCCGAACTCCGCGCTGGCCTCGGTTAGGTCATATTTCCCAGGATCCCCTTCCGGGACCAACGCCCGGATTTCGTCCAGCGCGGCCTGGTCGACAACCGGGTCACCCTGGGCGACTGCCCCTACGGAGAAACTGAGGCCAAGCGTTATCACGGATCCGGCGACCAATATCCGGCCAAGATGCTTCAAAATCCCTACCCCAATTGAGGATGCACCGATCGAGCGTAGCCGCTCCGCCCTCGACTTTGTGACAAATGCGTGGCATCACCCACGAGCATGAGGCCGGTGTTTGAAGGCAACGTGAAAGTGAGCGCCGGCTAGTCAGTCGCTGACGCTCACCCCCAGAGGCCGCCGCGTTAGGCGGCGTACATCTTGCCCATACCTCCGGTGTGGTAGGTGAACTCCGGCTCGGAGGTCACGCCCGCCTCTTTCATCACATTCCGCAACTCATCCGAGCTGGTGAGGGCGTGCAGCGCATCGAATGTCTCGGCCTGGTGGTAGATGACGACCAGGTCCGGATTGTCCGATGACCGGTTGACCGCGTGTCCGATGACGCCTGCCGCATCCCGCATAGCGTCGGCTTCGGGACTGTTGTATCCCTCGAGCCAGGTGTCGAAGTTCTCGACCGTGTGGCTGATCAGCGCCGCCGGCAGGTCCCGGTCCCACACAATGTTTTCCGACACCGGAATCATCCAGGTGATTTCGGGTTCGGTGCTGACCGTCGCCTCCTGCATGGTGGCCTTTAGATCGTCCGACGTGGCATATTCCTTGGCCTTTGCTACATCCCCGACCGCGAGGTAGACCGCCAAGGCGTTCGGATCGTTTTCGGTCCGATTGACGTGATGTCCGAGAAATCCCCCTTCGATCCGGGCGGCCTCGTGCCCTTCGAACACGGCTTTCCACGCGTCAAAGTCATCCACCCGGTAGCTGACGATCACCGCAAACGGGGGCAGCGACATTTCTGACATTCCCACACCTCCAATATCCGGCGAAGCCCCCGATGGTTGTCACCGGCGTCCAGCAACGCCTGGTCGCCCAACCTACACAATCAATCGGCCCGGTGCGAGCGACTTGCACCTCGCGGAGCTGTTCCCCGGTGCCGGTCTCAACGACAACACCTGCGGCCCGTGTCCGAACCGAAGGCGGGACACCAGAAAAAGGTCCACTCACTCAGGCCGGCGGCCAAGCCGATCTCGGGAGTTACGCTGCCAACCCAGAGGTCCCAACGACAACACCTGCGGCATGTGCCCGAGCCGACGGCGTGGGCACCAGAAAAAGCGTCTACTCTCCCAGGCGCCGTAGGCGTCTGGGAGAGGGGATGCGCAGCATCCTCAAACGAAAAGAGACCCCCGGTCGGGGGTCTCTTTGCGTTTGATTAATGCGGCGGTGTCCTACTCTCCCAGGGGGTTGCCCCCCAAGTACCATCGGC
>JAUXJL010000261.1 GCA_030624805.1 Acidimicrobiia bacterium | reverse complement strand
TAGGTCGAGGCTCCGCAAACCCGGTATCGACTTGGCCATGATCCCGGGTGCGATTGTGGTGTTGAGCAAGTCCTGGTAGGCGCCGGCATCAGCCGCGGTTGTCCAGCCGTGCCAGATGCGAAGGATCACGCGACTGCGGTCGCCTCCAACTCAACGAGTAACTCGGGAAATGCCAGGCGGGCGACTCCCAAGAGCGTCGAGGTGTAACGGGCGCCTCCTGCGTTCAGCCGCCCGAGGGCAGCGGCGTTCTCGATGAGAGCATCGACGTCGGTGGTGTAGATGTTCAACCGGACAACGTCGGCAAGGGTCATGTCGGCCGCCTCGAGAATCGCCTCGATGTTGTCGATCGACTTGTTGATCTGACCTACCAGGTCGCCCTCGTGGACCAGCTCGCCGTCATCGTCGAGCGAAACCTGACCCGCCAGATACAGCGTCCGTTCCGCTCCGGTCACTTCGTGGCCGTGGTTGAACCCGAATTGCTCCTGCCAGGTCCAGGGGTTGATCGTGCGACGCTCCATACCGTGCCTCCTCGAGTAGTCGTCGCAATCGACGCTAGTGCTTTGCGGCGGCGCACTAGTCGTTCAGTTGACGCAGAACTCGTTGCCCTCCGGGTCCTGCATCACCGTCCAGGTGGCGTTCGGGCTGGAATGTTCGGCCACCACCGAGGCCCCCAGCTCGATGAGGTTCTCAACGGTTTCGGCCATGTTGTTCGAGTTGATGTCCATGTGCATGCGGTTCTTGGCGATCTTGCCTTCCGGAACCGCCTGGAAGGCCAGCCGGATCCCACCCTGGCCGGGTGCCAGCCTCACAAACTCACCCCAGTCGTCCTCGATCGGTTGGCCGATGGCGGCCGACCAGAAGGCAGCCAACGCCTGGGCATCGTGGCAGTCGAAGGTGAGGTGTTCGATGTTCAGCGCCACGGTGCCCCCAGTTCTAGCGATATCTCACTGGGTCCAGAACCCGACGTGGGCCCGGGCGGCTTCATCCTCCAGGGCAGGCCCGACGACCGTGATTCCATCTTGTGATGTGAGCAGGCGACGGCTCCCCAGCTGGTGCAGGGGGGCGTCGGGCCGCTTGTCGAAGAACTCCATCAGCCCTTCGACCGACAGCGCAAAGGCGACCTTCCCGATTCCGGCCCAGAAGATGGCGCCAGAGCACATGGCGCACGGCTCACAGCTGGAGTACAGGGTGTGGGAGACGAGTTCTTCGGGTGACCACTGGGCGCTGGCGATACGGACGAGGTTGGTTTCAGCGTGGGCGGTGACGTCGCGGTCGGTACGGATCGTGTTCTCTGCTTTGGCGACAACCTGTCCGGTTGCGTCAACGAGGATGGCTCCGAACGGATCGTTGCCCGTGGCGCGGGCCGCTTCTGAGATGGTGATGGCGTGTCTCAGATGGTCGAGGTCGGCTGCGTCCATGGTCACCTTCGGACCGATGGGGGCGGCGCCCATTCTTGGCTCTTCGCCGTAGGGCTCATCGCGGCCCTCCGGGCGAATCCGCCTGTTCTCGGCTCTTCGCTTTACGGCTCATCGCGGCCCGTCGGGCGGATCCTCGCCGTGACCTTCTTTCCAGCTGATGATCGGGTTGCGGAGTACCCCGAGCTTCTCGATGCCGGCGTCGACCACATCACCCGGCTTGAGGTACCAGGCGGAAGGGTCGTCGCTGAAGGCGGCCACACCCGACACGGTCCCGGTGGAAACCAGGTCCCCGGGGCTGTAGCCGAGGGCCGAGTAGTGGGCGACGATTTCGGGGATGGTGACACTCATGTTGCGGGTGTTGGAAACCTGCCGATCCTCGCCGTTGACCTGCAGCAACATGTCGAGACTCTGCGGATCACCGACCTCATCGGGCGTGACGATCCAGGGACCTATGGGACAGAACGTGTCGATCGCCTTACAGAAAGAGAAGATCCCCGATTTCATTTCGTCGCGTTGGATGTCGCGAGCTGTGATGTCGTTGAATATCGTGTAGCCGCCGATGTAGTCGGCCGCTTCCTCGGCCGTGAAGTGGCTCCCCGCCTTCTTGATGACGATGGTTAGCTCGAGCTCGTAGTCGAGCTCGTTGGTGAGGTGTTCCGGATAGATGACGGGGTCGTCCGGTCCGATGATTGCATCGACATTTTGGAAGAAGACGATCCAGGGAGCGATTTCGTACGCCCAGTTGACGTTCTTCGACTCTTCCTCGTGCTCACGGAAGTTGCCGGCGGTGTGGAAGAACTTCTTGGGAAGGATCGGTGCCCGCAGCTTCACATCAATCAGTGGGAGAGCGGGCCCTTGCGCTTCCTTTGCCATGGCCAGGCCGGCGTCGCCCATTTCAAACAGTGAGCGCATGTCGGACACGTCCAACCGCACAACCTCATCGCCCCGAACCACTCCCGGGAATTCGGAACCGGCACCATCGGCATAGGTCACCAGCTTCATAGTGTTTTCACCCCGCAAAACTCGGCCGCAGCTACAGCATAGGAAGTGGCCATATCGACGAGCGACTGGACGGGGACACTCTCGCCTTCAGGACCCGGGAGTGCACCGGCGATCGGCCCGTAGTTGACCGAAGGAATGCCATGGGCGGTCAGCGTGGAAGCGTCCGATCCCCACCTCACATAGTCACGATCGGCGGTACGTCCGAAGGCCGTCCGGTGCCCGGCATCGATGGCAGCGATGACCGGGTCCGATTCGTCGATCTCGGCTCCGGGAACCGAGACGTAGACCTCGGAGGTGATTCCCGCCTCCGGCAGGCGCTCGACAATCGACGCGACGAAGTCCTCGAAGGCAGCTTCGGCATCGGAAATGGCCATCGTCGGAGGGACCCTCAGATCGAGAAACAGATCGGTGCGATGGGGTGACCGGCTGGCCCGCCACGGGAAACCCCCATTGATTGCGGCGATGTTGAGGGCGCCGGGGCGGCCCTGATAGGAAGCCCGGTCTTCCCATTCCGGTACAAAACCGGCAACCTCCTCGAGGACCTGTCCCATCCGGACGATCGAGTTCTCATTGAGCCTTCCCGGCACGAACGCCGTGTGCATGAACGGCCCTGCGGTCGAGATCCGAGCCCAGATAGTTCCCCAATGGCCCAGGACTATCCGCTGTTCGGTCGGCTCGCCGAGTATGCAAGCGTCTGCGAGAACCCCCTGTTCCACCAGGTGCCGCGTCCCAACGCCGTACCCGCGATATTCGGCGCCGGTGAAATCGCCCCACTCTGCCTTTTCGATCTCTCCTGCCACGCCGGCGACGACGATGTCACCCGCCAATCGGACGCCGGCATCCTGGAGAGCCCGGACTGCTTCGACATAACATGCGACCGAGCCCTTCATGTTCATGATGCCGAGCCCGAGGATGGCACCGTCGCGAACGATAGGGCTCGGCTTGAAGCCCGGTCCGTCTAGCCACGACTCTCTCCCCGAATACGACGTATCCAGGTGGCCGTTGAACATCAACGTTGGCCCGCCCCCGGCGCCTACCAGGCGCCCAACCGCGTTTGCCCGGCCCGGTTCGATCTCCTGGAGGGTGGCTTCCAGCCCGGCCTCATCGAGCACGCCGGTCAAATACTCGGCGCATGGCCGCTCGGACCCGGTGAAGCTCGGGATAGCGACCAGGCTCATGGCAGTCGCGACGAGCCGGGCCTCGTCAACGCTGGCCTTGATGGCGGCGGGGACGGCCGG
>JAUXJL010000273.1 GCA_030624805.1 Acidimicrobiia bacterium | reverse complement strand
GGTGTATCGGCTGCGGGTGTCTCTCGCTTCGCACGTGCAGCCTTTTCAACCCGGGCGATGAGCTGGCCGTGCAGGGACCCGGACCTCACATTCTGATGGCAAAACCCGGTCGGTAGCCCCTTGCGAGCACAAATCGAACAGGGATTGTGGCTGTGCGAGCCGCCCCAGAAATCTGTAGTTCGGAAGGGTCAGCAACGTCGAAGAAGAAACCACTGTTGTTTCACGTCAAACACACCCACAGTCTGGGAGGCCTGTCCCTACCACGACCCCGATCGAGCTCGAGACACCTTCGGGAAAGCCATGGCCGGCATCATGGAATCAGAGGTCGAGTTGGTGGGTGCGTACGTGGATGCTCCCGCTCATACAACCTTCCTGGTCCTGGATGCAACGTCCGCCGCACAGATCGAAGAAGCCCTCGCTCCCGTCATCAACATCGGGTGGGCCGAAACCCGTCCCGTTGGTCAGCTTCGGGGACGTCATGAGTCGAGTGACCGCAGACAGCTGAGTCAGCCGGGCCGATCCCCGGGTCGAGCCGACGCCACCCATCGAGGTGCCGTCTGTCTCCAGCCGAACTTGGGTCACGGGGGCCTGGTGGCTGCCGGCTCGGGATCATCACGTTTGCGCAACGTCATGGCTACCACCAAAGCTCCCAACATGACCACAGCCGCTAGCAAGAACGTTTCGGTGAGCGACTGGGCGGTGATCTCGGCCTGGGCCGCCTCGAGAGCCTCCTGGTAGCCGGGATCTCCGATGGCGGGCAGATCGAGGTCCTGGCGGAGACGATCGAACCGGGACAGGGTCCAGGCGGTCAGGCCTGACAACCCCACCGCCAAGCCCATCAACCGAAAAACTATGACGAGACCCGCCGCGGTACCCCGATGCTCGACGGGAGCGGCATCAACTACCGCGGCGTTGGTGGGAGCGGTGACCAGGCCGAACCCGATTCCCAAAATGATGAGCTGCCACCCCATGGTCCAGGGACCGGTGTCGGCATCCCAGGCGCTGCCCACCACCAGGAACCCAACACCGATTATCAGGAGGCCGGAGACAATGACGGGCCGGTACCAGGTCCGCTCGGTTGCAACGCCACCTACATAAGAAGTAACGGCCATGGCGGCGGTGAGCCCCGATAACACCCACCCGCTCATCACCGCCGCATCCTCGAGTGACGTCTCCACTACGAGATTTACGAAGAGTGGAACATCCACCATCGCGACGATGAGGACCGCCCCTACCAGGAAGTTGACTCCCACCCCGGCTGAGAAGTTGCGGCTTCGGAACAGTCGCAGATCGATGATCGGGTTCTTCGAACGCCGCTCGATCCACCAGAACAGCACAAAACCGGCGGCGGCCACGCCGAACAGCCATGTTGTCGACGTCGCCTCTCCGCCGCTCAGCTCCGCCAGCTCGCTCACGACCGCGATCTCGCTGGTATCGAGAAGAGCGATGTTGAGCGCGACGAGCGCGCCGGTCAGGACCGCAGCACCCGGCCAGTCGATGCCGGCCCGGACGGAGGGTTGATCGAAATCCCGCAGCGCCCGCCAGGCCAGCGCTATCCCGATCAACGCCAGGGGGACGTTCAGGTAGAACTGCCACCGCCAGTCCAGGAACCGCACCAGGAGTGCCCCAAACAATGGGCCCCACACCCACCCGATCGTGTCGACTGCACCGAGGATTCCGTAGGCGCGCGGCCGCCGGTGCTCCTCGTACAGATCTCCGATGACGGCTAGTGCGACCGGGACCATGGCGCCGCCTCCCATCGCCGTCAGCACCCGGGCGGCAATGACCCATCCGAGTGATGAGGTGAACGGGATCCATAGAGACCCGGCCAGAAAAACGACCAGGGCTCCGACATAGACCTTGCGGCGGCCGATCAGGTCGCTGAGGCGTCCCATGAACGGCATCACTGCCACGTAGGCGATGAGATACGAGTTGACGATCCAGGCCGCGTCATCAAAACCGGACGGAAGTGGAATCTCCAGGTCGCCGATGATCTGGCGGAGCATTGTGGAAACAACGGTCAAGTCGTCGGCGGCCACGAACACACCGAAAGCGACGGCCGCCATGATCGCAGCCGGCGACGGGCTTCGCTCCACGTCAATCCACCACGGGTGGACTGATAGAAACGGGCTGATCGAACTCGGAGAGCTCCAGCAGCCAACGGGTGCGGCCGGTCTCGCCTTCGGTGGCGAAATCCAGCAACGTCACGAACCCGGTATCGCGTTCAATATGGAGCTCGAGGGACACCGGCTGAGATTCGACCAGGCCGGCCGTCAAAACCTCCACCCGCGCTCCGGCGGCGGTGCCGTTCACGACGTAGGTATCGCCCTCGACCGGCTCAACCAGGCGGGCGTTGCTGATGTCCTCGGTGAGCAGCGGCAACCATCCGAGGTCCGGATCGAAGATGATGGCCGGGTTGAACGCTCGACTCCCGGTGTACTCATCCCAATCATTCGTCAGCGGATTAGTTACCCACGAGGTCTCGCCGATCGCGATGGTTCCCAACTGGATCGTTAACCCCCCGATGGCGGCCTCGAGCACCGCCCGGGATGATTCGGGAGCCGCATACTCGCCGCGAGCGCTCCGGAGTTCCACACCCAACAGGGTGATCGGGGCCCCCGACAGTTCAATGGAGAAATCCAGCGTCTCAACCTGTTGCATCGTGACGGCCGCCTCGGCCAGGATTTCCTCAGCACTCACCGGGTTGGTCGGCGGGGTTGAGGTTTCGGCGCTGTCGCTGCTGCAGGCGGCAGCTGCGAGGGCAAACGTCACTGCGATGAAGACCACCCGAATCATGGGTCCGAGGTTATCGACCTGGGGTTTGTGTTCGGACTCAGCTCTTTCGTAGAACTGCCCCGTATACAAACCCGAGTGGGCCCATCCGCCAGTTGTGTTCAAGGGTGAGCGGGCCGTCGGCATAGAGGCGTTCAGGAGGAGGGAGCTTGTCGAGTGACTCATCGAGGTACCTGTATTGACCGGGGGTGCCGGCCAGGCGACCGACCAGCGGGACAAAAACCGCAGACCCGGCCCGGTGAAGCTGGCGCTGCACCCTGCCTCGTGGTCGGCTCAAGTCGACGATGACGGCAACGCCGCGCGGTCGTAGCACCCGCTCGATCCCGGCCAGGGTGGCGTCGACCGAGGTGAGATTCCGGAACACAAACGCCGAGAAAACGCCATCAACAGTGCTCTCGGCGAAGGGGAGGGCCTCGCCGAACGCCGCCACCCTCCTCCTGGCCTGATTGTGCACCAACATCGCCAGTGAGGGATCGACTGCTGTGTTCCACCGGTCACCGAACGCCTCGTTGCCGGCGCCGGTGCCGGCGCCGAGGTCGAGGAGATGCCCGGCGGGCAAGAACTGCGCTGCCCGTCGCCGCCACGCCTTGTCCCTGCCGAACGACAATATGGTATTGAGCCGGTCGTACCGGTCGGCGATGTCCGAAAAGACC
>JAUXJL010000170.1 GCA_030624805.1 Acidimicrobiia bacterium | reverse complement strand
CATGTGTCGGCGGTGGACTCGGACGGTCGAGCTTGCTCGATCACCGCATCGGCGGGATACGGCTCTGGAATCATGGTGCCCGGTACCGGTATTTGGCTCAACAACTCGCTCGGTGAGCTCGAGCTGCACCCGAAGGGATTTCACGGGTTGACTCCTGGCACGAGGCTCATGTCGAACATGGCCCCGACTATCGCTCGAGCGAAAAGTGGTGAGGTGCTTGCCATCGGATCAGCCGGCGCCGATCGTATTACAACTGCCGTAGCCGAATCGCTCATCAACCACTTCTACCTCGACATGGATCTCGTCGAGGCCGTTGCCCACCCCCGAGTCCACGCCGAAGTGTTCGATGGTGAACCGACGATTGCGTACGAACTCGACCTGCCGGTGCAAAGTGACGGTCCGATCAGGCACTTCTCTGAGCGTTCCATGTATTTCGGGGGAGTGCAGGCGGCGGCTTGGAGCCCGGCCGGTGGGCTCGTCGGAACCGCCGACCCGCGTCGTTCTGGCGACGCTGCCTCCGGTGGAACGGTGTAGCCCGGTCGTCTCGCTCGTGCCCGTACACTGAACGGACAGGTCAATCTCCATGTCATCTCCTCTCCTCAAGCCCCGGTGGCTGACCGGCCACGTCCTCGTTGTTGTCATTACAAGCGCGTTTATCGTGCTCGGGTTCTGGCAGCTGGGCCGTCACTTCCAACAGCAGGACGACAATGCAGTCCTCGAGGCCAGATTGGCGGCAGACCCGGTAGACCTGAGCCGAGGCGCCGGCCCAGGCGTCGAGTTGCAGAGGGCCTTCGTGACCGGCCGGTACGATTACGCGGCCCAACTCGAGCTACGGCCTCGTGCTCGCAACGGCCAGGTTGGATACGATCAGATAGTGCCTCTGGAAACCGGGGCAGGAGTGGTTCTCGTCAATCGAGGGTTCATCGCCGACGCGGCGGGGTCGGCTCGGGGTGAGTTGCAGTCTGACCTGGAAATCCTGGTCACCGGCACAATACGATCGAGCCAGGGGCCGTCTCGGTTGGGGCCCCAGAACCCTGAGTCGGGACGCCTCGACACGATCGCCCGGATCGATCTTTCCCGGCTCGACGCTCAGTTCGGGAACGCGCTACTTCCGGTCTATCTCGACCTGGTGTCCGAAGATCCCGACATAGGCGGCCTCGCCTCGGTGCTGCCGGAGCTACCGGCCCCAACCAGTCGGCCGAATCTCCCATACGCGGTCCAATGGTGGGCTTTTGCGGCTGTCGTTTCTGTCGGCTGGTTCCTGTATCTCCGCAAGCAATTCTATTCCTGATGACGGCCAAGCAGTGGGTGGGAATTGGCGCATTGGTCGTTGGCGCCGCCTCAGTTGTTGGCACCCTGCTTGGTGTGCTGAGATCGGCCTCATGGCTCTTCGACCTGGCCGGCAATTTCCGGGTCCAGTTCTTGTGGCTCGGCGTTTTGGCCCTGGCGGGTCTCTCCTGGAATCGCTACTGGCCCCCGATCGCCGTTGTGGCGCTTGGGGTGGCGCTCAACCTGGCGGCCATCGGCCCCTATTGGTGGGGATCTGTCGTTGCCCCGGCAGGCTCGGACCGGCTGTCGATCGTTTCGCTCAACACAAGGGCGGCCAATCCACACAAGGACGAGGTAGTCGATTTCATACGGGAGGCCGAGGCCGACATCGTCTTCTTGGCGGAAGTCACCCCGCCACTGCTCGAGCTCATAGATGCGGCCGACCTTGTCTACCAGCCCGTGACGGGAACACCGGCCGAGACTCCGATTGGACTGCTGGCCCTGTCGCGGGACGACTCTATCACCGGGCACATCTCCAACCTGGGAGAATCCGGTGTTCCCGCCCTCATCCTCGAGGTACGAATCGGTGATCAGCCCGTCGAGATTCTCGCTCTCCATACGTCATCGCCGGGCCGAATGTCGGCTGCTCGTGACGATCAACTGAACGGTGCCGGACTGCGGGTTGACGATCGTGAAATTCCGATGATCTTGGTTGGTGACTTCAATGCCACTCCGTGGACCGGCGCGTTTCGAGACCTGCTCGATCTGGGCCTCATCGATGCGCAGCGGGGGAGGGGGGTTGCCGGCAGTTGGCCGGCAGGATGGGGCCCGTTCAAGATTCCAATCGATCACGCGCTCCACACCCCCGAGCTGACCAGCACGTCGTTCGCATTCGGAGCCTCAGCGGGAAGCGATCATAGATCGCTCTCAGTGACGTTGGCGTTGGCGTTGGCCGAGGAGGGCTAGAGCGATGCCGCCAGGTCGAGTACTTCGCTCTCGCTGAAGGGGCCGTACCAGATGGTGAGCCCTCGGCCGTCGGTGTCAAAGAGGATCGCGATCGGCTGGCCACGGATGCCTAGCTGGGACCAGGATTCGAAGGACTCGTCGTACAGCATACGAAACGACTTAGTCCCGTAGGTCTCCACGAAGTCGATGGCCTCGTCGTAAGAGTCCTGGGCACCAAGGCCGACGACGGTGACTGTGTCTGCGTTCTCTCGAGCAAACTGCTCGACGCCGGGAGCTTCCCGACGACATGTGGGTCAATGGGGGGCCCAGAACCAGAGCAGGACCGGCTCGGCCTCCAGGACCAGTTCTTTGAGATTGACCTCGCCACCAGCCAGATCCGCAACTACGACATCCGGATAGTCCGAATCGGGGATTTCGACCGGAGCGGCGGGGGGCAGGCCGTCGGGGGCGGTGGTGTCTGTGGGGTCTCCCGCGGTGCTCGGTGGGGAAGTGTTGGTGTCGACTGGAGGCATCGTTGCTGAAGAGACGGCATCGAGGCTTTCCAGCGTCGAGGCCGTGGTTCCGTTATCGCCACAAGAGGCCGCTACCAGGGCGACGGCTATGAGCAAAGTGATCTTGTACATGGGCTTCCCTTACAGAAGATAACGTCTTCCCAGGATTGTTGGTTCCACTCAGTCGAGATCGGAGCGATGGCGGGAAGGCCTAGCTGGGGTAGCCGATCACTACCTGGGGTAGCCGATCACTTCGGTGGCCTTGACGGCGCTCCAGACGGCGTCGCCTTCCGAGAACGCCTGCCCGCCGGCATGGGTGACCTCGGCGACAAGATCGATGGGACCCGTCACGTGTATCCGAACCTGGTCGAGGCTCGGCTCGATGGCTGCGATGGTGCCGAACCATACGTTGCGAGGTGACCCGCTCGGCTGAGCCGTGTACAGCGAAACGGCCCGGGGATGCACCGTGGCCAACACCGGACCGTCTGGAGCAGACGCAGAGATGAGGGTTGCCCCGCTGTCGACCGTGATGACTCCCGAATCGGCCTCGCCGGAGAAGAAGTTGACGCCGACCAATTCAGCGACATAGTTGGATCGCGGGTGGCTGCGGAGATCGTCGATCGAACCCGTCTGAATGATCCGACCCGCTTCAAGGACGACTATCCGATCGGCGAATGCTGCTGCTTCGAGTGGATCGTGAGTCACGAGGATTCGATAGGCCGGACTGGCGGACAGCTCCCGTCGCAGAATGCGACGCACCGCGGCCCGGTTGGCCGCATCGACCGACGCCAATGGCTCATCGAGCAGGAAGAGGGTCGGTTGGCGAGCTTGGGCTCGAGCGAAGGACACAAGCTGCATTTGGCCACCGGACAGTTGATCGGGCATGGCATGTGCGAGATCCTCGAGCCCGAGGCGTGCCAGCCACTCGGTGGCCATCGAACGGGAGGGTGCTTCGAGACCGAACGATACGTTGTCCAGCACACTCAGGTGTGGGAACAGTAACCCGGCTTGGGGCACATAACCGACCCCCCGTTTCTCAGGTGGCAGGCGAATCCCGAGCTGGACGTCTTCCCAAAGGAGCCCACCGACTCTTACGGACCCGCCGCTGATCGGGTCGAGGCCGGCCAGGGCCCGCAGAAGAGTCGTTTTGCCGGCACCGTTTGGCCCGACGATGGCAACCAGCTCGTCAAGATCAACATCCAAGGCCACTTCGAGACGGAAGCCGTTGCGTCGAGCAGTCAAGTCACAGGTCAGCATCAGCGCAACCACGTCCGCCGGGCGGCCGTGAGCACAGCCGCCGAAACGGCCACGAGAACCAAACTGAGGCTGAAGGCGGCTTCTGGATCTCGCTGGAGCTCAAAAAATATGGCGAGCGGAAGCGTTTGGGTCCGACCCTCCAGGTTTCCCGCGAATGTGATTGTCGCTCCGAACTCCCCGAGTGCTCGAGCCCAGCCAAGGGCAGCCCCGGCGGCCAGTGCTGGTGCCGCCTGTGGAAGTGCGATTCGCCGGAAGCGACGCCACGTGCCGGCTCCGAGTGTTGCCGCCATCTCCTCGAGGCGAACATCGCTCGCCCGGAAGCCGGCTTCTGCGATCAGGGTGACGAATGGGAGGGCTACGAACGTGGCTGCGATTACCGCACCCGCCGTCGTGAACGGAAACGTCACACTGAACACGTCATCGATGGCCGACCCGACAAATCCTCGGCGCCCGAGCGCCGCCAGCAGAGCGGCACCGGCAACCACCGGGGGAAGGACAATGGGGAGCAACACGATGGCCCGGATCAAGCCTTTTCCGCGAATCGGTCCTCGCGCCAGCGTCCAACCCAGAGGCACTCCGAGAGCCAGCGCCACGAGGGTGGCCAGCACCGAGACCGCCAGGGACAGACGGAGCGCAGTTCCCGAACCGCCGACGTCGGTTAGTACCCGCGTCCAGGGTATGCGCATCATGAGGCCAATGAACGGCACCACCAATAGCACTATGCCGGCACCCGCCAGTGTGGCGACTCGTCGAGGTATCACGTCTCTCATACGGAAAAGCCCAAACCCTCGAGGAGCGAGCGGCCCTCATCAGAGAGAAGGAATTCGACGAACCGCCTGGCACCATCCAGATTTGGCGCCTCAGTTAGAGGCGCGATGTAATACTCGGCCAGGACGTTTGCTTGGTCGGGCAGGGCAACCCCGTCGATGTTCCAAAAGCCCAGGTCTGTTTGGTACACGAGACCGGCGTCGGCCTCACCGATCGAGATCAGCCCAGAGACCGCGACGGCGTTGTCGGTGAAGCTTACCGGTCGAACGTCGACGCCGGCGCGTTCCAGGACGGCGGCTGAGTAGCCACCGAGCGGGACCTCTGGCCCGGCCAACACAAGCTTGACGTCCGGTCGTGCGAGGTCGGCCAACGACGATATTCCTAGAGGGTTTCCCTCATCGACGGCGATTACCAGGCGGTTGCGTGCCAGGAGTGTTGGATTTTCGGCGGTCTTCCCCGCCGCTACTAATGGCTGCATGGTTCGCAGATCGGCTGTGACGATCACGTCGATCGGAGCGTCATCGAGAATCTGGCTCACCAATGTGTGGCT